>CAIXDX010000072.1 GCA_903918335.1 uncultured Methylococcaceae bacterium
CAGAAGGCAAACTTATTGTTGACCGAAGAATAAACGAAGCAAACACTAAAATTACAGAATTATTAGGCCTAAATGTCGAACAGTTCAGACAAGTGATTGTATTGCCCCAAGGTAAATTTAGGGACTTATTAATGGCTAACTCTCAAGACCGTGAGAAAATTTTTAGCCAATTGTTTCAAACACATATCTATAAACGCATCGAAAACCAATTAAAAGACCAAGCGGCGAGTATTAAAAGAGCCGTGACGGCGTGTAACGATCAAATAACAGGCATCCTAAATACTGCAAACATCAATTCTGAAACAGAATTAGATGACGAAGTTTCGCAACTAGTGCCACAATTAAGCTTAGCGACGTCTGTTAAAAACCAAGCCCAACAAGCTCAAACAGAAGCCGCCTTAGCGAAACAAAAGGCCGAAGCATTAACACTGCGCTTTACTGAGTTATCTAACAAAGAAACTGAACTACAGGCTAAACAAAGCTTATTTCCGACTATATCAAGCGAACAACAACGCTTAGATAATGCCGTTCTGGCTGAGAGAATACACCCTCTGTATAGCCGTTACATAGAAAAATCCTCGGCCTTAAGTCACTTAACGGTGCAACTAACTGAAGCGACAAACGCGATTGAGACGGCTACTGAAGAAAGAAAAGTAGCCGAGGATCTGTTCAACACGGCCCAACTAAACGCTATAAAAATCAACGACCTAAATAACCAAAAATTTACGTTACAGCAATTTAAGACACAGGTCACACAACTGCAGGAAGCGCGTTTAATACTACAGACTCAGCAAACAAAAGCTCAAACCAGTCAGGCGATTTTAGAGGCGGCTTTAAATCAACAAGGTCTCTTAAACTCAGAAGTATTAGAAAAAGAAACGCTATTAACAACATATAATGAAGCCTTAAAAGCCTTAGCACCGCAACAAGTAGCTTTAGCTGGGCAACGGGTAAACCTTGAAAATCGCACTCGTTTAGAGACATTACGATCTGAAAAAGTCCAGTTAGAAAATCAGATGACTGAAGTGTTGGCACGCTTTAATAAACAACAGAGTCAGTTTAATGACAGTGTATTAAACACTCGACAAACAGAATTTGCTTGGCATGCCGGGCAAGCGGCCTCATTAGCCGCTCAGCTTAACTTCGGCGAACCGTGTTTAGTGTGTGGCAGTAAAGATCACCCTCACCCCGCTCAACTGTCCGAAAATTCAGTATTAGTGACCAAAGAAGATCTCGATAAAGTCCGTGTGGCAGAAGATAAAGCGCGTACTGCTTTGCAAGTTGCTGAAACTGCGTTAAATACCGCAAAACTTAATCTGGATGCAAAACAACGCCAAATCAACGAACTGGAAGTGTTATTACAAGCACTGGCAGAACAACCTTTGGCGCTGTTGACTCAAAGCTATCAAGCGACTGATACAGAAGTTAAACGCTTATTACAGGTGCAAAAAGACTCAGACGCGTTATCAGTTAAGATAGCGGATATTAAAAAGACCATAGGGACAATCATAGCTCAGTTAACCGAATTACAGAGTCTTGCTAATGCGGATAAAACAGCATTAATTGAAGCGACGGCTTTAGTGACGCAATTAGAAACCTTAGTGCCCGAGACGTATCGTGATGCAAATACCCTATCCAAAGAATTAGATCGCATTGAAGCAACAATTAAACAATTGAACCAAGCACTCAAAAATGCACAGGAACTATTTGAAACTAAGCGCTTAAATTTACAAGCCAAAATCGCTACACATGCGCAATTACAAGTGCAAAAGGAAGCCTTACAACAAGAAAATATCAAAGCTACCCAAGACTGGGATATTGCTTTAAGCAGTAGTTGTTTTGAGGATACGACTGCTTTTAAAGCGGCTCTATTATCTGCCGTTGATCAAGAGACGCTTAAACAAGTCATCGAAACGTTTAATACGGAATTAACCGGCTTACAGAGTGTAGTGGCGGAACTTAAAACAGAACTCGCCACGCAAACTTTGCCTGATTTAACCCATGTAGCGCAGATATTATCTGAGAAAACGACCGAGTTTACATTAGCGGATACTGCTTGGCGGATATTAGAAGAACGTAATAATCTATTGCGTAGAATTAAAGAGCAATTAACTGAGATTAAAGCTCAAACTGCCGATCTTCATGCCCAGTATGCCATCATTGGCACCCTAAGTGAGGTAGCCAATGGTACGTCGGGCAAACGAATTAGTCTGCAACGCTTTGTGTTAAGCGTGTTATTGGATGATGTATTGATTCAAGCTTCACAGCGCCTCACCTTAATGAGCAAAGGTCGGTATCGATTATTACGCAGACTAGACCCAATGGGTGGTAATACTGCTTCAGGTTTAGACTTAGAAGTGGAAGATAGTTACACTGACAAAACCAGACCTGTTGCCACGCTGTCGGGTGGGGAATCTTTTATGGCGGCTTTATCTTTAGCCTTAGGATTATCTGATGTCGTGCAATCTTATGCGGGCGGTATTAAATTAGATACCTTATTTATAGATGAGGGTTTTGGTAGTTTAGATTCTGAATCTTTAGATTTAGCCATCAAAACCTTGATCGACCTACAATCTACCGGCCGCATGATAGGCATTATTTCGCATGTCAGCGAACTAAAAGAACAAATGGCCCTCCGAATTGATGTCAAAAGTGCTAGAGACGGCAGTTCAATCACCACCGTCTGTCATCAAGTTGCTTTATAAAATCTATACATGGACAAACTAACCATAGACACCTACAACCGAGAGGCAGAACAAGTCGCACAGTTACATGCTGGTTTAGTCCCCATTCGCATATATGCACTTATAACCGAGTACTTTACAAAAAATAGTCTAACACTTGATGTGGGTTGTGGTATTGGTCGAGATACAAACTGGTTAAATCAACAGGGTTATCCCGCAATGGGAATTGATGCTTCTGAGGGCATGTTAAATCAGGCCAAACAACTTTACCCAGAAGTAAAGTTTATAAAAGATACCCTACCTGATCTTAAAACAATTAACGAACAATGCTTTAAGAATATATTGTGTTCTGCTGTGTTAATGCATTTAAACCATGAAATACTATACGCAGCCTGTCTAAGATTAATAACACTATTAGAACCTGCAGGGCATTTAATTATCTCAATTCGTAACACCAAAGCAGACAATCATCGAGAAAATGGCAAGCTGTATGAAGACATTGATATTGCAGAATTTAAAGACTTCTTTATGCAACAGCACTGCCAAATACTCATCGCCGAACAAGATACCGAATCCGCCCGGCAACTGACTTGGTATAATTTTGTTATTAATAAATAACCCGTACCAGGAATTAATCTGTGACAGAGCGGCCACTCATTTACAACAAACTCGTTAGAGATTTAATCCCTGATCAAATCAAACAATCTGGTAAATACGAAAAGTCAGATACGCTTAATCAAGCCGAGTTTACCCACGCCTTAAAACTCAAACTACTAGAAGAAGCGCATGAGCTATTCCATGCCGATAATAGAGACGCGGTAATCAATGAATCGGCGGACTTACTAGAACTGATAGAAACCTTACTCAAGCAACACAACATTAGCCTTACCGAAGTACAGGATAAACAAAAGCAAAAACGCGACAAAGTGGGTAGTTTTGATAAACGCCTGATGCTATATGCCACAGCGACCGACCCTGCACTGCTTAGTAATCCAATTACTAACCAAATTAAAGAGCCCCGCTTACCGCAATTACTGACCTTTAACTCGGTTACTGGCTTAGTGGATGTTATCAAACGCGAACTAGAAGATGCCGATGCCCTTTATATCGCCTCGGCATTTTATTCAAGAAGCATGCTTAACCTGCTCTTGGATCCGTTCTTAAAATTTATAAAACGCGGAGGAGAACTTAAACTCCTTACTTCCATCATGGGTAACTTTAACAACCCCAATGACCTCAAACATTTAAGCACCCAACTAGCCGACATTAAAGTAAAAATCTTCTACCCACTTGATGAATTTGGCAATGCAGACTTTAGCCAAACACCACCACCCTTTCATGTAAAAAGCTTTCTATTTACCAAAGCAACCGGCCAACATGCCTTAATCGTGGGATCATCTAACCTTACGGAATCTGGCTTATCTAGAAACCATGAATGGAATTACTTTTCTAATAGTGAACCTAACCTCATACTAAAAGATAAACTCTCCGCCTTTCAGTATGCCCAACAAGAATACCAACACTACTGGGAGCAAGCCTCCATTCCAGTTGATGATGACTTTATAGCCGCCTACTTACCGCGTTGGCAAAAAGCGCACGAATTACGCACAAAAGTAAGCCACGAAATGGCCGTTGCTTTTAAAACGACATTAGCACCCAGACCCGCACAAATCCAAGCCTTATCTGCATTGGCCGATCGTCGTGCAAAAGGTATCAATAAAACTACTGTGATTGCAGCTACTGGCTTAGGTAAAACCTATTTAGCGGCTTTTGACTACAAAGCAAGCGGTATGAAAAGCCTGTTATTTATCGCGCATCGAGAAAACATACTGCTTAAAGCCTTAGAAACCTTTAGAGAAGTAACCCAAGATCCACACTTTGGCAGTGTTTTATCAGGCAATCAAAAAACCAGCACCGCTAACCCATGCTTATTTGCTATGGTACAAACACTCTCGCAAACTGACACCTTAGCGCAATACGCAGACACAGCGTTTGACTATATCGTGATCGATGAATTTCACCATGCCGATGCCAGTTCTTACCAACGCCTACTGGCTAAATTTAAACCTAAATTTTTATTGGGCTTAACCGCTACGCCAGAACGCATGGATGGCCGTGATGTATTAAGAATCTGTGATTACGATATCGCCTTTGAAACCCGCTTATTTGATGCCATTAATAACCGCTGGCTAGTGCCCTTTCAGTATTTTGCAATACATGACCCTAGCGACTATAAGACATTACGCTGGACAAGTCGGGGCTACATAGAAGCCGAACTGGATGCACTATTAATTAATGACACCCGCGCCGAATTAATCTTTAACAACCTGATTAAATTCTTACCCGCCACCGGCAAAATAAAAGCCCTTGCCTTTTGTGCTTCAAAAACACATGCCGACTACATGAACAAACAATTTAATTATCTAGGTGCCAAACGAGGGATTAAATCCGTGTGTTTATTGGGTAAAGACAGCATCGAAGACCGAACCACGGCCATACAACAATTACAAGATGAACAACACGCCTTACAAATCATCTGCTCAGTCGACATCTTTGGCGAAGGCATCGATATACCTGCTGTATCGCATGTGTTATTTTTAAGGCCCACCCAATCCTTTACGGTATTTTTACAACAACTGGGGCGCGGTTTAAGACAAGTACCCGATAAAGACTACCTAGTAGCGTTAGACTTTGTTGGCAACTTTAAAAACTCTTATGTCGCCCAATTAGCCATTAACGGCTACACCAGCACCCTAGAATACAAACAACACAAAAACGCTAACACCCCAGAAAAATCATTACCCAATGCCTGCTACATCAGTGCCGAAACTCAGGTACAACGCATCTGGGATAAAGATATTGAACATATCTTAAAACCCATTAATAAATTTGAAGCCTTACAAGATATGTACCGCGACATGCGCAGTAATCTAGAAGACTCACCCGCACTCATGGACTTTTTTGCTAACCCAGCCAGCCATGACCCTAGCGTATATATAAAAGAGAAAAAATTCGGTGGCAACTGGTTACGCGTAAAAGCCACCATGGAAGACTTAACAGCCTATGAGGCGAGCTTATTAGATACGCCAGCAGAGAGATTCTTACAACACATAGAATCAGAACTAAGCCCAAACAAGTCATACAAAATGGTGGTGTTAAAAACACTCCTTGCGCTAAATGACACACATTGGCCAGTAGCCGACATTGCCGAAGGATTCTTAAACTACTACCTAAGCAATCAAGACCGACTAGCAGATTGGGATGAACTAGCAAAAGCAAAAGACCCCAAGCAATTTGCACTGGGCAAGGTTATTACGCATTTACTAAAAATGCCTTTAGATAAAATGACTAACACCGGTGGCGAGTTTTTTACTTTAGATAAAACCAAGCAAACCTTCAGCATACAAGCCGCTTATCAAGCCTATTGGCAACAGCCAGAATTTAAAACCCTATTAGCCGATCGAGTCGACTTTGCTTTAACCAAGTATTTTTATCGTAAAGATAAAGGGGCTGCCCTAGCTAATAACTTGAAAGGCTTCGCAGTAGAAATCCCTTATGTCAGTAATCCAGAGACTGGCTTTACAGCGGAAATTAGAAAAGTTATTGCAACAAACCCCAAAGCAACCGAGTGGACTTTTAGTTTTGATAAAGCCGGCTACAACGGCACTATGGAATTAGAAATTCTAGAAGGAGAAAAGTTTATTGCATGGACCCATACTCAATACAAAGACATTACCCGCTTTCCTGCTAGGATTAAGGCTGCGGCTAGTGCTTTGTATTTTGAGGGTTATAGAGGCGGGGTAAGTGTAGATGCAGGGAATATCCAAATCACTCTTCTTTTAACTCCAATAACTCATCATCCATACCATAGCGAACTACTTTAATTCTTCCACAGTTGTTGGCAATAAAATCACCGGTCATTATGGGTAATTGAAAAGGAAATAAAGCGGGATTCGTTAATAAAACCTTTAGTGCACTTTTACCCTCGGGTTCTGCATGTAATCCTGCCTCAAGAAGTAAAATGGCTACAGCGGGATCATAAATAATTTGAGGCGAAGCCTGTTCATAACAGCCTTTTGAGGAAGAATCTTTCAAAACTTCCCAAGCGATAAAAGACCGTACGGTATATCTTGCATTACGTGCAACAGTCTCTCTGTCACCATATTGTTCTTTTAAACGATTAAAAACCTGGGCTTGTGTAATTTGCTCTTGAAGATTAAATAAACGCCCGGTTTGTTTAGCTACATTAAACCAAAAAGGATACGCAGCAGAA
>CAIXDX010000073.1 GCA_903918335.1 uncultured Methylococcaceae bacterium
CTCCAAGCTCAACGCATCTTAATGCCTGTGCTGAATATAGGTTTACCGGACAGTTTTGTAGAGCAAGGAACGAGAGAAGAGTTATTAGCGATCTGTGGCCTAGATGTGCAAGGCATTGCAGATAAAATTAATGAGTTTTGTGCTTAAGTAGTAGGTTAAAATGCATAGATTACGCGATAAAATTAGAGATATACCTGATTTTCCCAAGCCCGGTATTCTATTCAAAGATATTACACCTATTGTTAAGGATCCTTCTAGTTTAAGGTTGTCTGTCAATGAGTTAATTCAGCCCTTTTTAGGGAGGGATATAACGGCTATTGCAGGTATGGAAGCAAGAGGCTTTATATTTGGCTCTTTAGTAGCTTGGAATTTAGGTCTGCCATTTGTTCCTCTGAGAAAGCCTGGTAAATTGCCATATCAGGTTGAAAGCGTTTCCTATGATCTAGAATATGGCTCTGCAACTTTGGAAGTGCACAGTGATGCGTTGTGCGATAAAGATAAAGTATTATTGATAGATGACTTGTTAGCAACGGGTGGTACAGCTAAAGCAAGTTGTGAGTTAGTTGAAAAATTTGGTGCGACCGTTGTTGCTTGTGCGTTTGTAGTGGAGTTAGATTTTTTGGAGGGTCGTAGTAAGCTGAGTGACTACGAAATTCATTCTTTATTACATT
The DNA here is from genome assembly GCA_903918335.1 of uncultured Methylococcaceae bacterium. Taxonomy (GTDB): domain Bacteria; phylum Pseudomonadota; class Gammaproteobacteria; order Methylococcales; family Methylomonadaceae; genus Methylobacter_C. Next base: position 672 of record CAIXDX010000073.1, read on the forward strand.
ATTAGTTCAAAAAGAGCCTGTATAGTATTACAGGCTCGGTTGTGACATTATTTCTTTACGTCTTTTTTGGACTTACTTTCTTCAGTATCAAGGTCTAGGTCAACATCATAGGAGGGTTTAGACTTTCCGTCAGTTGCTAAATTATTTCGCCATTGTAAAAAAGATTCTCGGGTGAAAATGTAGGGATCTAGTGCCGCTTCATCAATAAATTTCAAGGCCCCTTCAGCATTGGCGCGAGTGTTGATCAGTGAGACTACATTAACCGCACCGCCAACATACGTTGCTGGATTAGCGGCAGTATCAAATGCAGCGCCAGGAACTCCTCTAAAGGTCGTTGGGCCTAAAAGAGGGATAACTAAATAAGATCCAGCCGGAACGCCCCATGTAGCGAGTGTTTGATCGAAGTCTTCTTCATTCTGTTCCCATCCGATATTTTTTGCAACATCAAAAATACCACCTAAGCCTAGGGTTGTATTTAGAGCTAATCTGCCTGTATCTTGGGCGCCTTGAGCAAATTTTGCCTGTAATGTGTCGTTAATGACCACATTAACGTTTTTAAGGTTATTGTAAAAGTTATATACACCCGTTTGAACAAATTGTGGTGTTATATATTTGTACCCATCAGAAATGGGTTTGGCCAGATATCCGTCAACTTTATCGTTAAATTTAAAAACCGAACGATTGAAGTTCTCATAAGGATCTTTTTCATTTTCTGCTGTCTTCGTTGTGGTTGCACAACCGTTTAAACACAAAATGGTTGAAACTATCAAAGGTGCAATTAATTTTGCTGACATATTGATAGCAAAGTTTTGTTGGTTGTTACTCATCCTTAGACTTGCCTACTTCTTACAATTTTGAATAATCGTTTATTTTATCATCAATTTTAGATACAAGTGAATCAAAGCCTTCTTTTTGTAAAATGCTTGTATATTCTGATCTTTTTAGAGCTAAATCACTGACGCCGTTTGCAACAATGTTTATGATGCGCCAACTAGGGCCCGTTTCCTTTAGCATGTAGTCAAATTTAACTGGTTTGTCATTTGGAATGTTGAAATGACTATGAACTAAGATACCGCCTCTGGTGGTTTCTTCTTCAGAATCATAGGTAAAAGATTCTCCGCCATAATCTTTAAAATTATGTGCATAAGATGCAATGCTTAGTCGGACAATAAGATCTTCAAGTTTTTTTTGTTGATCTTCGCTTAGTTTTTCCCATTCTTTACCAACGATTACACGGGCAATTTTGGGTAAGTCGTGGCTATTGGTAACAGCGCTTTCTAAGTTGCTGTATCTTCCAGCGTAGCCTAATTGTTTGCCATTTTTCATAACTGAAATTAAATCAGCTTGAAATTTTTCTACTACTTGTTTAGCCGTTGCTGCGGAATTATCTTGTGCAAAAAGTGCCGTAGTAGGGATTATTAGGTTTATTAAAACAATAGTGAATTTTAAATATCTTAAAAACATGAGTTAAACCTTAAAAATATTTTCTATTAATGAAGAGCAATAAACATTATTCAGTAATTTCAACTTTAACAGGGATGCTAGAGATTGAAGAAGAGGTAATAAAGTCAGGTTTTGGCTCGGGCGCCATTTCCCCTTCAGTTTTAGGGCCTCTTAAAGAAGTTAAAAAAGCTTTGATTGGGTGCTTTAACATATCTTCTACCGCAGTCGCTTCATAGCCACAGTGAGCCATACAACTAACACATTTTGGGTTATTAGAATTGCCATATTTTTCCCAAGGTGTTGTATCTAATAGTTCTTGAAAGCTACTTGCATTGCCCTCATCTGCTAATAAATAACAAGGTTTTTGCCAGCCGAAAACGTTTCGAGTCGGATTGCCCCAGGGTGTGCATTCGTAGTTTTGATTTCCAGCTAAGTAATCTAAGTAGAGTGAAGAGTGATTTAACTTCCACTTACGATTTTTACCAATTCTGAAAATTCCTCTGAATAAGTCTTTAACATCTTTGCCTTTAATAAACACATCTTGTTGGGGTGCGTGTTCATAGCTAAATCCTGGTGCAATTGTGACACCTTCAACACCTAGTTCCATCGCGTAATCTAAGAAATCCGCAACTTCTTGGGCATTTTCACCTTGGAATAGTGTGCAGTTGATGGTTACTCTAAAGCCTTTGGAAAGCGCTAGCTTAATAGCTTCAACCGCTCTTTCAAAAACACCCTCTTGACATACTGAAGTGTCATGGCGTTCTTGCATTCCATCTAAATGAATAGAGAAAGTGAGGTAAGGCGATGGTTTGTAATCGTCAATACGTTTCTTTAATAACAAGGCATTAGTGCACAAATATACGAATTTTTTTCGTGCAATGATGCCTTCAACAATTTGTGGCATTTCTTTATGAATAAGGGGTTCTCCACCAGGGATAGAAACCATAGGTGCATCGCATTCATCAACTGCTTGCATACACTCTTCAAAAGATAAACGTTTATCAAGAATGTCGTCTGGATAGTCAATCTTACCGCAGCCAGCACAGGCTAAGTTACAGCGAAATAAAGGTTCGAGCATTAAAACTAAAGGGTATTTTTTAACGCCTTTAATTTTTTGTTTGATAAGGTAACTGCCTACTTTTAACTGCTGACGTAATGGAACACCCACGTGCACATTCTCCAAAATAAATAATTTAGGTAATGATTTGTTGTTAACAGATCATCGATGTCTATAAGAAACAATAAATTGATTTGTATGATAAACGCAACAATAAAAATTAGTATTTAATCTGGGGAATTAAAGACCCATAAACTAATGGTGTTGATGGTTTTTCATATGTGTAGCTTTAAAATACAATCGCTTATATATACCAGCTTAGAATACTATGTTTTAGCAAATGACTCCAGCATTAACATTAAATTATTTGAATTTTAGTGTAAATGTCATGTATTCGTAAAAATACAACAGAGGTGTGTGAATAGGTCTAAATTTCTGGTTTAATTGGGGCTATAAGTCAATTAGAGCAAGGTATTAACAATAAAACAACATTGCTTTGCAAAATACCAACAAACAAGATATTATTACCATAAATTCAATTACCATACCCTTTTGGGAATATTGCAAAATAAACTATGAGCGACATTCGAGTATCACTTGATAATCCGAAATCATTAAGTCAGTTATCTGATGATGAATTTCAAGCGCTATTATTAGAAGGTGTATCAAGAACATTTGCACTGACAATTCCTCAATTACCCTCAAAATTGTACAGTGCTGTTGCTAATGCTTATCTTTTGTGTCGAATTGTTGACACAATTGAAGATGAGGTTTCTTTGTCAGCGGAACAAAAAAAGTTTTTTTGTTCAGGCTTTATCGATGTGGTTAAAACCGGACTTAATGCCGAACTTTTTGCTGTTGATTTAGCGCCTTTACTTTCTGATCAAACTATTCCGGCTGAACATACACTTATTCATGTATTACCTCGAGTCATTCAGATTACACATGGTTTTGAAGCGGATCAAATTGACGCATTGGCAAGTTGTGTAGAAACAATGGCCGCGGGTATGCCTATTTTCCAAGCACAAAATCTTAGTGAAGGTTTAGCAACACTAGCGGATTTAGATAAATATTGTTATTACGTTGCGGGTTGTGTAGGTGAGATGCTGGCAAAATTGTTTTGTCATTACTCGCCTGAAATAGCTGAGCATAAAGAAGAACTCTTAAAGCTTTCTGTGTCTTTTGGACAAGGATTGCAAATGACAAATATTCTAAAGGATATTTGGGATGATGCGCAGCGGGGTGTATGTTGGTTGCCACAGGATATATTCACCGAAACGGGTTTTGATCTTAAAAATATCAATCTTCAACAAAATGATCCTGCTTTCGCTAAGGGGTTAGAGCATTTAATAAGCATTGCCCAAGACCATTTAAACAATGCATTGATCTACACATTAAAAATTCCTAGTCATGAAACAGGCATTCGTAATTTCTGTTTATGGGCATTGGGTATGGCTGTATTAACGCTAAAAAAGATCAAGCAGAACATTAATTTCAGACATTCTGATCAAGTAAAAATTACACGTAAAAGTGTAAAAACAACCATCTTGACCACTAAATTAGTAGGTCGAAGCAATCTGTTATTAACGCTATTATTTAATTTAACTAGTCGAGAGCTTAAAACGCCCGACTGGCAATATTCATTATCATCCTCAAAAGCCATATAGACCTTTAAGGACGTATTTATGTATACAGACACAACTAATCAAGCCCGAACTGAGCATCTATCAAGCTCATCATCACCCATTTATTCTAAAGCGTACGATTTAGATACTGCAATAATCAATGCTCAAAATAAGCTTTTAAGCTTGCAAGATGAGTCTGGATATTGGGTGTTTGAACTAGAAGCGGATTGTACAATTCCTGCAGAGTACATCATGTTGATGAATTATCTTGGAGAGATTGATGAAGTCTTACAAGGTAAAATTGCAAATTATTTAAGATCCCGTCAATCAGAGGATGGTAGTTACCCTTTATTTACGGGTGGTCCTGGTGATATTAGCTGTAGTGTTAAAGTTTATTTTGCTTTGAAATTTGCAGGTGACTCCGTTGACGCAGAGCACATGGTGCGTTTAAGAGAGTTCATTTTAAGTAAGGGTGGGGCAGCTAAAGCCAATGTGTTTACACGTATTGCCTTAGCTACGTTTGAGCAACTGCCATGGAGAGGTGTGCCTTATATCCCCGTTGAAATTATGTTGTTTCCCAGTTGGTTTCCATTTCATTTAGATAAGGTAGCCTATTGGTCAAGAACGGTTATGGTGCCTTTATTTATCATCTGTACACTCAAGGCAAAAGCAAAAAATCCAAAAAATATTAATATCCTTGAATTGTTTGTCACTCATCCTGATGAAGAGCAACATTATTTTCCTGAAAGAACTTTACTCAATAAAGTCTTTTTAGGACTGGATTTATTAGGTAGAAAAACTCGACCACTCATTCCTAAAAAAGCGCATGAATTGGCAATCACTAAAGCCAAAGATTGGATTATCGAAAGATTAAATGGTGAAGACGGCTTAGGTGGTATTTGTCCTGCCATGATGGGCGCTTATCAAGCGTTGTTGTTATTAGGTATGTCCAAAGATGATGAGATCGTTGTAACGGCTCGTAAAGCAATTGATAAATTATTGGTTATCAATGAGCACGACGCATACTGTCAACCCTGCTTGTCACCCGTTTGGGATACAGGATTGGCTGCTTTAGCATTGCAAGAAGTTGAAAAGAACTCTGCCATTGCTAGTGCCCAAACTACGAATGCTTTAACTAGGGCTTATGATTGGTTAAAAAGCAAGCAATTATCAGATGAGCCCGGTGATTGGCGCATTTCTAAACCGGACTTAGCCGGTGGTGGTTGGGCTTTTCAATTCGAAAATCCTTATTATCCAGATGTTGATGATACTGCGGTAGTCGGTTTTGCTATGGCAGAATCTAAACTTCCTGATATGGATGAATCTATTCATAGAGCAACCCGATGGATTGTCGGAATGCAATCTAAAAATGGTGGTTACGGTGCGTTTGATGTAGACAACACACATTACTATTTGGATGAGATCCCCTTTGCTGATCATGGCGCTTTATTAGATCCACCTACTTCAGATGTGAGTGCGCGTTGTGCCATGTTAATGGCAAGAGTCGCAAAAGATCACGATGAATATTTGCCTGCATTACAAAGAACAATCGAGTATCTTCGTTCTGAGCAAGAGGCAGATGGCTCATGGTTTGGTCGTTGGGGTACTAATTATATCTATGGAACGTGGTCGGTTTTATTGGGCTTAGAACAAACCAATGTGCCTAAATCAGATCCCATTTATACCAAAGCCGTTGCTTGGCTAAAGAATATGCAACGTGAAGATGGCGGCTGGGGTGAAGATAACTACAGTTACCACGATAAAGCCTTTGCAGGTAGCTACAAGTTTAGTACTGCATTTCAAACTGCATGGGCGGTAATAGCGCTAATGGCTGCAGGTGAAGCACATAGTCCAGAAGTTAAAGCGGGTATTGATTTTATATTACGCCATCAACAAGCGGATGGAGTATGGAACGATAAATGTTTCACAGCGCCAGGATTTCCCAAGGTGTTTTATTTAAAATATCATGGCTATGATAAGTTTTTTCCTTTGTGGGCACTGGCTCGTTATCGTAACGAACTCAATAAAAAGTGATCACCGGAATCGTCGTTGCTTTACCTGAAGAACTCAGCACCTTAACAGCAAAAAAACTAGCTAAAGGAGAGGTGCTTTTTCTTTCGGAAAGAGTGTTAGTGGCCTACGCAGGAACTGGGCACGCTAATGCGACTCAGGCTGCACATTTGTTAGTGGCTAATGGCGCAAAAAAATTAATCAGTTGGGGTTGCGCTGGTGCCTTGGCAGATTATATTAATTCTGGTGATTTAATCTTAGCTAATAGATTGGTTGATGCTAAGGGTGATTTAGCTGTTAGCACTAGCATTTCTTCAGAATGGCATGCTCACAGTCATAATCATCTTTCAAACTATGTAACGATACATTCTGGATTGTTAGTAGAAAGTACAGTCGTTGTATCTTCCAGCACAGATAAGCAAAAACTATATCAAGAAACAGGTGCGTTGGCTGTTGATATGGAGAGTATTGCCGTTGCTAAAGTAGCGCAACATCATAACCATCCATTTTTGGTTATCAGAAGTATTGTTGATCCGGCGCATTTAAATTTACCTCTGGCTATATCACGCTCAGTTAATGGTCAGGGAGATGTTGTTATGAGGCTATTGTTGTTATATATATTACGTAATCCTTCAGAAATTCCTGCTTTGATTAAATTAGGTAGGCATTTTGGCGCGGCCACAAAAACGCTAAAAATTATTGCAATACAACTGGATTATTTAATAGATCACCCAAACTCAGCAGAGTTAAATACCCAGCCTATTTAGATTTGCAATCAAAAAAGACACTATCGTTAACCCTATTTAATAATTATCAACTATGACTTTTAGCATCGCCGAACTTTTTGCTCAACACAGTACTGATAAATTTGCTCTGCATGAACAACATCTCAATAATCAGATGGTCAGAATGTTACAGACCATTGGTTATGATAGACATTATCAGCGTGCAGTAGGGCAATATCTTTATGATCAAGAAGGTACAGAATATTTAGATTTACTAAGTGGTTTTGGCGTTTTTGCTATTGGCCGTAATCATCCGACAGTCGTCAATGCTTTAAAAGAAACGTTAACGCTTGAATTGCCTAATCTTGTGCAATTGGATGTATCAATTTTAAGTGGTTTATTAGCAAAAGAAATCTTAAAAACAACGCCCGAAAATATCAATAAGATGTTTTTCTGTAACTCAGGTACTGAAGCAGTAGAAGCGGCAATTAAGTTTGCTCGATATACCACAAAGCGTGACAAAATCGTCTTTTGTGATCATGGTTATCACGGACTTACTTTAGGTGCGTTGTCATTAGTAGGTGAAGATATATTCCGCGAAGGGTTTGGCACCTTATTACCCGGCTGTGTGAGTGTCCCCTTTAACGATTTAGAAGCCTTAGAAGCGGCCTTAAAAAATAAAGACGTAGCCGCTTTCATTGTAGAACCCATTCAAGGTAAAGGTGTAAATCTACCGGATGATAATTACCTACCGGAAGTAGAAAGACTCTGTAAAAAATATGGCACGTTATTCGTGGCTGATGAAGTGCAAACCGGTATCGGAAGAACCGGTAAGTTTTGGGCGATAGATCATTGGAATGTTAAGCCCGATATGATTTGTATGGCAAAAGCGCTATCAGGTGGATTTGTGCCTGTGGGTGGTGTAGCTATCACAGAAAAAGTGATGGATAGTGTATTTAATCGTATGGATAGAGCGGTAGTGCATGGTTCAACATTTGGTAAAAATAATATGGCTATGGCAGCTGGCTTAGCTACATTACAAGTGATGGAAGATGAAAAGTTAGTTGAAAACAGTATGGCTGTGGGTACTGATATTATAAATAGCCTTAATGCCTTGTCTGGCCAATATGAGTTTCTAAAAGAAGCGCGCGGTAAAGGTATGATGATAGCGGTTGAGTTTAATTCACCCAAGAGTTTAAAACTAAAGGCGGCATGGGCTATGCTAGAAGCCGCTAATAAAGGTTTATTCTGCCAGATGGTGACCATTCCCTTGTTTAAAGAACATCACATACTTACTCAAGTGGCGGGTCATGGTATGAATGTCGTCAAACTATTGCCACCCTTAAATTTAACTCAGAAAGATCGTGATCATATCGTGCATTCTTTTAATAAGGCTATTGCGGATACCCACCAAATTCCTGGTTCAATTTGGGATTTAGGTAAAAATCTTGCGAGTCACGCCCTAAAAAATAAAAAAGGTAGTTAAGATGAAAAAACACGATAAATTTCTAGCAACAGTTGTTTTATTGATCAGCGTTCTGCAAATTAATGTGGCTTCTGCTCATGCTGTTGTAACTGATTATTCGTTAAAATTAAAACCGATTCATGCACACAAAGCCGATCATATCGAATTAACTTTTAACTCCAAGATAGAATTAGGTTTATCCCAAATATTTTTGGTCAGTAAAGGTGATAAACATGATTTGTTAACCGCTGAAATGGGAAAAAAACAGGGGCAAATCATTGTTAATGTACCCGCTTTAGTAGCGGGTGAATATGCGATTAGGTTTAAGGTGTTTGCCGCAGATGGACATATCACTGAAGACGTCATTCATTTTACCGTTTCTTAAGTAGGGAATAATAATGGCTGGTATTGCTGATTTTCTTGATTCTTTAATCGGTGGTTTTGATCTTATTTGTTATTCACTACTAATGGGTGGATTGTTTTGGGGCTTGTTTGTTTTAAAGCCTTGGCAGCAAGACAAAAACTATAATATCGAACTATTACAAAAAACCATTAGCTTAATCTATAAAGGTGGTTTTTTATTAGCGGTTGCGCAATTCTTTAAAATAATCCTTAAAGTTTGGTTAATGACCGCTTTATTAGAGCGCTGGCCATTTCCAGAGTTTGCAGAGACTACGCAATTTACGGGTGGTATCATTCGTACATTTTTCTCTGTAGTCATTGCAGCTTATGTGTATGGCATATTACGTGATAATGCTTTCTCTCAGAAACACTGGTGGCTAGCCTTAGTTGTATCACTACCGTTGGTAGTTTCGGGTGCGTGGTTAGTGCACGCAGCAGGCCGGTTTGATAATCGTGCATTATTAATGACGCTAACTGTTTTTCATCAGTTAGGCGCTGCGGCTTGGGTAGGCGGCGTATTTCAATTAGTTAATGTTTGGACATTGCATAAACGCCAATTGATATCGACTGATAATTGGCCATTCTTGCTACGTGACTTTTCAAAGTTTGGCATGATTTCCGTAGGCTTTATTCTGGTGACGGGCTTGCCGATTGCTCTGCAATACATTGACTCATGGGATGGTTTAGTCGGCACGGGTTACGGTAATTTATTAATGGTAAAGGTGGTGTTATTAGGCTTGGCACTAGGTTTGGCTTGGTTAAATCGCAGTGCAATGCTAGCTTTTTTTAATACAAGACAAACGCTAGCGCTTTTTGGACGAGTGCCTCATTATGTAGAAGCTGAAACATTAGTATTGGTCATCTTACTATTCACAGCGGCAAGTTTAGCATCGCAACCTCCCGCTATAGACATTCCATCATTAACCGCGTCATGGCAAGAGGTCGTTAACACCTTTGCACCACAAATACCGCAAACAACGTCGCCCAGTCATGTGGCTTTAATCGCAGGTGAGGCGGGTCGTGTTGCTATTATTGATCAAGTACCTTCATTAGCGGCCACAGAATGGTCAAACTATAATCACAATATCGCCGGTATATTTTTAACGGTAATGAGTTTCTTTGCTATGTTGTCTTATAGTAATAAATTGCCCTTTACAAAATATTGGCCCTTGGGTTTTGTGGGTTTAGGTATTTTCTTGTTTTTCCGAAGTGATGCAGAAACTTGGCCATTAGGCCCGATCGGTTTTTGGGAAAGTACTTTCAATAACGGCGAAGTGCTTCAGCACAGAATTGCGACATTATTAGTGCTGGTTTTAGGCTTATTTGAGTTAACAGCAAGAATCACCAAAAACCCACACAGTAAACTGCCTTTTGTATTTCCAATACTCGCAGGGTTTGGCGGTCTTATGTTGTTGACGCACTCTCACGTTGGTTTTCAAGCTAAAAGTGCATTTTTAATTCAAGTGGGCCATACCACCATGGGTATTTTTGCTTTGATATTGTCGTGTGGTCGTTGGTTAGAGTTAAAACTAGATAAACCCGGCAAAGACATCGCTGGGTTTACTTCAGTCGCCGCATTATTTTTGATCGGCATCATATTGATGTTTTATCGCGAACCCCTTTATTAATATGAATACCTTAAATCAATATCCGTTGTTAAATAACATCAACACGCCATCAGATGTAAGAAAGCTGAGTAAAGAGCAACTTAAGCCGTTAGCGGAAGAGTTACGAGATTATTTAACCCATACCGTCAGTATCTCAGGTGGACATTTTTCAGCGGGCTTAGGCACAGTAGAGCTC
>CAIXDX010000074.1 GCA_903918335.1 uncultured Methylococcaceae bacterium
CAACATGACTGTGGTTAAACCAGAAATAACACCGGTAGAAATAACCGCCGCGCCCCATTTATAACCTAACAAACTTAAAGCATGAGCCACAGGTGATGAAACATTCAGTTCTTTATAATTAACAACCCCCGTTAACAAACCCGATACCAGAATATAAATGATAGTGCAGAAAACTAATGAACTGACGATACCAAAAGGTAAGTCGCGCTGAGGGTCTTTAGCTTCTTCAGCGGCAGTAGAAACAGCGTCAAATCCTACATACGCAAAAAACACCAAAGAAGCACCCGCTAGAACACCCGCTGTTTTTCCATCGGGTAAAGTTTGAAACCATCCAAAAGGCATAAAGGGTTGCCAGTTATCTGGATTAACATTAAAGAGGGCAATACCAATAAAAATAGCAATGGTAACTAATTTAACGGCAACCATGATGTTATTCGCTTTAGCACTGTGCTTTACACCGGCAATCAACAAAAACATTAAAATTAAGATAATAGCAGCTGCAGGCAAGTTTATTATGCCGCCCAGAGTCGGCGCTTTAGTTAAATTATCAGGCAAACCAAAACCTATCGCAGTCAGCGCATTATTTAAATAACCTGCCCAACCATTGGCCACCGCAGCAACAGAAATGGCATATTCTAATAATAAATCCCAACCAATAATAAAGGCGATCAACTCTCCAAATGCTGCATAACTATAACCATAAGCACTGCCACAACCCCCGATAGCGGCGGATAACTCAGCATAAGATAAAGCTGCAAAGGCACAGGCTAGCCCAGCAATAACAAAAGATAAAATAATCGCTGGCCCAGCTTGAGTAGCAGCCGCAATACCAGTCAATACAAATATTCCAGTTCCAATAATGGCGCCCACACCTAAAAAGGCTAAATCCCAGGCAGATAAACAGCGTTTTAAAACATGACTATCATTAGAATGAGAGTCTATATGCTTAGTTCGAAAAACCTTATGAGCCATATTTTGAACCACCTATGCTGATTGTAAGAATTAAGAAAGGATATTAATAATGCGGTGGAATCTCATCTGTCATTTCACCTGAATGTTGGGCTTCGGTCGAGATACTTTTAATTCGATCATTTAGCATTTTACAAGTCGCTTCTAAGCGACTGATTTGCTGTTGCTGCTGACTAACAATACGATTTAAATCTTGCAATAAATCCTCTTGATAAGCGGCTTTAATTTCTAACTCTATTAATCTGGTTTCATCCATATTAGTTTTTAAATCACTTTTGAGAACTGTTGCTGATGTTTTTGAGCTAAATATTTATCAAAAACCATACAAATATTTCGGATTAAAAATCGACCCGCTGATAAAACTTCTATACCCTCTTCTGTTAAATTGAGTAAACCGTCTTCTTCCATTGGTTTTAATGCCTCAATTTCTGCCCTAAAATACTCATTGAAGCTAATGGCATAAACTCGCTCTATTTGCGAAAACGTTAATTGAAAATTACAGATTAATTGGGTAATAATCTCGGCTCGACATTTATCATCTTCATCTAAAGTCACTCCTTTGAACACGGGCAATTTATCCTGACTGAGTAACTGATCATAAGACTCTAAATCTTTGACATTTTGACTGTACACGTCACCGACTCGACCAATAGACGTAATTCCAAAACCAATCAAATCACAATCAGAGTGTGTCGAATAGCCTTGAAAATTTCTGTATAACTTGCCTTCTCTTTGCGCTATGGCCAATTCATCATCTGGCTTTGCAAAATGATCCATACCGATATAAACATAACCCGCCGCCAATAAAGTCTGCCCCACCATTTGCAAGATATCTAACTTAACTTTGGCATTAGGCATATCTGCGTCATTAATCTGCCGTTGAG
>CAIXDX010000075.1 GCA_903918335.1 uncultured Methylococcaceae bacterium
GAAACTCTAAGACGTACCCAACGGTTTTCGCTTTCTACCCAAAATCTGTGATGTTGTAGGTTTGGAAGAAATCTTCTTTTTGTTCTGTTGTTTGCGTGTGAAACATTATTTCCTGTAACTGGCTGTTTACCTGTTACTTGACATACTCTAGACATAATTAGCCTCTTGATAGTGCCTAAATTTAAAAGTTAGCTGATCTTTATACCAAAATTTCTTTCCAAGGTAAATAACTATCTATAAAATAAGATACATTAATTATATTAAAGTTATTAAATTTGGAGTTGTATGCGAATTAAACTCGGCATGGTTATGGATTCCATTGATCATATCAATATCAAGAAAGATACTAGTTTTGCGATGTTAATCGAGGCTCAGTCTAGGGGGTGGGAGCTCAACTATATGGAGCTAAATGACTTATTTTTGCGTAATGGAAAAGCACACGCGCGAGTTCGTGTGATTTCAGTAGTGCGCAATGAGCAAAATTGGTATCAAGTTACAGAGGATAAAGATATTGCTTTAGAAGAATTAAATGTAATTCTTATGCGTAAAGATCCGCCATTTGATCAAGAGTATATCTATGCCACTTATATATTAGAGCGTGCAGAAAGTATGGGTGTTTATGTTGTAAATAAGCCTCAGTCTTTAAGAGATGCAAATGAAAAGCTTTTTACGGCATGGTTTTCTGAATGTTGCGCTGAAACCTTGGTGACCAGAGAGCCTAAAAGAGTTAGAGAATTTTTGTTAGAGCAAACAGAAATTATTTTAAAGCCTTTGGATGGAATGGGGGGCACTTCTATTTTTCACTTAAGGAAAGATGATCCCAATTTAAGTGTAATTTTAGAAACAATGACTCAATACAATACTCGGTATGTCATGGCTCAAAAATATATTCCTGAAATTAAAGACGGAGATAAGCGTATTTTGATGGTTAATGGTGAGGCTGTTCCATATGCTTTAGCGCGTATTCCTGCTCAAGGTGAAACTCGAGGCAATTTGGCCGCAGGTGGACGTGCTGAAGGGCGTCCATTAACAGAGCAAGATTGGTGGATTACTAAGCAGGTAGGCCCTATATTGAAAGAAAAAGGTTTAGTTTTTGTAGGGTTGGATGTTATTGGTGATAAGTTGACTGAAATTAATGTAACCAGCCCAACGTGTGTTCAAGAATTAGATAAACAGTTTGGCTTAAATATAGCAGGGCTTTTAATGGACCATATAGAAAAAAGTTTATAACTAATATGATCATACGAGAGATGTTCCAATCTCACACAATTAATCTAATACTCTCTTTAGTTATTGTTATTTTTTTACATGCTCTTACGATATTAGGAGTTAAATTTTCAGTTGTTAATGATGAGAATAAGAGTGAACCGATCATTATTACTATGCTAAATAATTCTGAACATGAGACGCCTAAAGAGGCTGAGCACTTGGCGCAACAAGATCAAATCGGTTCAGCAGCACAGTTAAATAAACCAGAGATATCTGCACAAAAAGAAAACTTTAATAAAAGTTCTAAAGTAAATTCAGCTAAAAAGCAGTTAGATAATCATAAAACACCTTCAAATAAGAAAATAGCACCTCAAAAGTCTGTAAGTAAGGCTAAAACTGTAGAAAATAAAACAGATATAATTGAACCTTTAAAAGAAGCTCCTCGTTTATCAACAGAGTCACTGCAACAGCAAATAAGTCAGTTAGGTGCTGAAATACGGGAAAGTCAAATACCCGCAGAGCAAGCTAAAATAAAATTTATTGATTCTGTAAGTACCCATAAATATATCGCGGCGCAATATATTAAAGATTGGGAAAATAAAGTGGAGAAAACGGGGAATCTTAATTTTCCTTCAGTAGCGGCTAAGAAAAATTTTTCAGGTTCATTGATATTAGATGTTGGCATCAAATCTGATGGTAGTATTTATAGTATTAGAGTAAATAAGTCTTCTGGAATTCCAGAGCTTGATGAGGCCGCTAAAAATATCGTTCGAATGAGCGCCCCTTTTCCTTCTTTGCCATTAGAGCTTGCAAAGGAGTTAGATGTTTTTGTTATTACTCGCGTTTGGACATTTACTGATGAAACGGGGTTAGTGACTCATTAAATAAATATGCTAATGTTCTTTAATGTGTAAATATATGAAGCAAGATAATTATCTAAATAATCAATTTATTATAGCTATGCCTGGCTTAACGGAGCCTGATTTTTCTCATACTGTCACTTATTTGTGCCAACATAATGAAGAGGGTGCTTTGGGAATTATCATTAATAGACCAGCTAATATGACTTTGGGTGAGATTTTCAAACAAATGGATATCTGCGTTACTTCTCCAATCGCCTCAGAAATAATAGTTTTTGCTGGTGGGCCTGTGCAGCAAGATCGAGGATTTGTATTACATACTAATCATGGAAATTGGGATGTATCAATGAAAGTATCAGATACAATATCTTTAACGACATCACGCGATATTATTGAGGCCATAGCGACTGATACTGGCCCAGATAAATATTTAGTTGCTTTGGGCTATGCTGGATGGGGCGGTGGGCAAATTGAGCAAGAAATTCTTCATAATTCTTGGCTTAATACGCCTTATAGTCAGAGTATTTTATTTGAATCACCTGTTAGTCAGCGATGGCAACAAGCGGCCAAAGAAATAGGTATTGATATTAATTTATTAACCGCCCAAGCTGGCCATAGTTGATATCATTTTTATTTAAAAATAATTATGTTTGAATCAGTTAAGACAAAAGAAATTGAAGGTACGATTCTGGGCTTTGATTTTGGATATAAAAAAATAGGGGTTGCCGTCGGTGAAACTCTTACTGTGACAGCTAGTCCTTTACAAACCATTCGATCAATTAATCAAAGTCCCGATTGGCAAATTATAAGTAAGCTTATTAAAGAATGGCGTCCATCAGGGTTGGTGGTAGGGGTTTCAAGGCAAGCAGACGGTTCTGATAA
>CAIXDX010000076.1 GCA_903918335.1 uncultured Methylococcaceae bacterium
GATTAGCCATATTTGAATATATTGAGGTATTTTATAACCGCCAAAGACGCCATTCTGCCAATGGGTATTTGTCTCCGGTTAATTACGAACTGCAGCAAATTGTTGCTTAACAACGTGTCCGGAAAAGTGTTGACACATCAGTCTAAATTTTGAACACCAAGGACTACAGACTTACTTTCCGCCTTTTCTAATCGGGCTTGCATATCATTAAGCTGCTTTTGCTGCACTTGAATTATTTTCCACATATCCTCCATTGATTGGGGCTTATCTAAAGCACTAGCAGACAAACTAATAAGACTTATTGTTAGGATGCCCACACTTTTTCTTAAAAATTTATGATGTTTCATAAACATATCTCCACTATTTATCTGTTATGAGATTCTATCGTTAGAAATATGCAAATGCAAATCATTATTATTTATACTCAAGCGTATCGCATTATTGCTTACCTTGCCATAAGAGAAAAGAGTTAGTTAACTCTTTTCTCTTGAAATAAAAAAAGCCTTACATTTTTATGTAAAGCTTTCTTTTAAAAACTTACGTCTGAGAAATTAAAATCTCAACTGATCAATTGAAAACCAATAATTATTAATAATCAATTTAAGAATCTTAAAAACTAATCGTTTCACCAAATACAGGAATATTTGCATCCCACCCTGTACGTTTAAAACAGGTTTGTAAGGAGAGTGTGGCAGGTTTTTCACCATGCACTAAATAAAGGCGTGGTTTGGGGTCTTTGAAATTGCTGGCCCATTTTAATAACTGACTTTGGTCAGCATGTGCACTTAAAGCCCCTAAGGTATGTATTTTTGCTTCTACCTTAATTTCAGACCCTAATATTTTGATATATTTTTTATGTCCATCCACTAACATCCTACCTAATGTACCTTCGGCCTGATACCCTGTAATAATGATGTGCGCATTCCTTCGCCATAAATTATATTTAAGATGATGGCGAATACGCCCGCCATTACACATACCACTACCGGCAATAATAATCGCGCCTCCATTTATTCTATTAACCGCCATAGACTCTTCAGCCGTTTCAGAATAAGTAAGATTCTTTAACCAAGCATGCCAACCCTGCGGGGCTATTTTAGTAAACTCAGGATCATCAATATTAAATAAGCGCGTATTAGCCGCATAAATCTCACTAGCCGATATGGCCATAGGACTATCGAGATAGATTTGTGTCTGGGGTAACCAGCCAAGGCGTTGCAATTTTCCTAGCCAATAAATTAAATCTTGTGTACGACCCACAGCAAATGCAGGAATAATCACATTACCGTTAGATTGAGCCGCTGCACTTAAGGCATCACGTAACTCACTTAAGGTATTTTCTAAAGGTTTATGATCACGATCGCCGTAAGTCGATTCAAGCAATAACACATCTGCTTCGGTTAATATGGAAGGATCTCTTAATAAAGGAGAATTTGGATTACCGAGATCACCAGAGAAAACTAAAGTTTTAGTTTCATTACGTTCAGTGATGCGTAACCTCACAATAGATGAACCCAAGATGTGTCCGGCTTCATGAAATGACACACTGACACCCGATAAAATTTCTTTTTCTTCGTAGTAGGCTATCGGATGTCTCAGTTTTAATAAGGCTTCAACATCGTCTAAGTCGTAGAGTGGCACCAGTAGTTCCTTTCCAGCACGTTCTAAACGTTTATTTTCCCACTCTATATCTCGTAAATGCAAATGCACTGAATCTCTTAACATCAATTCTAACAATGAGAAACTGGCTTCTGTCAAAAATACTTTTCCTTTAAAACCTTCCTTATGCAATTTAGGTAAGCGTCCACAATGATCAAGATGCGCATGGGACAGTACGACAGCGTCAATGCTAGCTGGATCAAAAGGGAATTCTGTACTATTTTGTTTTTCGTTTTCGCGTGACCCTTGAAATAAACCACAATCCAAGAGAATACGATTTGAGTTTGCTTCTAATAAATAACAAGAACCTGTTACTTGTCCAGTAGCGCCAAAAAAGGTGAGACGTGTCATAACGATACCTCTAGAATTTGTAATTATTATTAGGAGGAGTAGTGTTCTACTATGATTTGCCAAGCCTGTTTAGCAGTCTCCGCATATTTAAAAAGCATTAGATCGTTCGGGCTGATGATACCCTCTTCAACCAACATATCAAAGTTAATTAATTTCTTCCAATATGCTTCGCCAAACAAAATAATAGGAATTGGTTTAATTTTTTGCGTTTGAATTAATGTCAGCGCCTCAAACAACTCATCCAAAGTTCCAAACCCACCGGGAAAAGCCACCAAAGCAACTGCACGCATTAGAAAATGCATTTTACGAATGGCAAAATAGTGGAACTGAAAGCAAAGTTCAGGGGTTATATAGGGATTAGGTTTTTGCTCACCCGGCAAGACGATATTTAAACCAATGCTTTTACCACCCACATCTGCGGCACCTCTATTAGCCGCTTCCATAATACCAGGACCACCGCCAGTCACCACCGTTAAAGAGTGCTGATTAATCTTTTTACTTTGCGTAATCAATTTGCCTAATTTTCGGGCCTCATCATAGTAATGGCTCTTTTTAAGTAAACGTTCGGTGACGCCAACTTTAAAAGCCAACTCTGAGTTAGTGGGATCTAAGTTTAATTTTTTTTTAGTTTGTTCAGCCGATTTAGTGATGGTTTCTTTATCAAAAATACGTGCACTTCCAAAAATAACTACGGTCGCTTTAATGTTTTCTTCTAATTGCGTAAGCTCTGGCTTTAACAACTCCAACTGTAAACGTACCGCACGTAACTCATCACGCATGATGAAATCATAATCATCATAAGCTAAACGATAAGAAGGTGAATGACTTTGAGGCGTGCCATAATCATATGCAACACTAGTAACAGCATCTTGCTTAGCTGTAGGAAAACGTCTTTCACTTGGAATAGTGGTCTTTTTGGCCATTAGCAATTCAATAAAAACTTTTTAAGAGTCCAATTATCAAACATAGTCGTGATAATAGATAATTTTTTATAATAACCGGCTTAGATACCGATTTATCAATCCGACTTTACACATAATGAACTTGAACGCCCTCCATCCGAAGAAATAGCCCCCTCGGCATTTACATGCCACCTAAAGCGTAATTGCATACTTTTGCTCATTAAAAAGGCTCTTTCAACATCATATTGCTCTTGCTCTTTAAATACTTGCCAACCTAAATCTCGCTGAGATCGAGTATGAAACTTATCTTTTAAAACCTGATCAATGGTCCGTCCATCAAGACAAAGGGCTGTTTTGACTTTTTCTTCTGCAGTAGATTCATCAATTTGCGCAATGACCTGTTTATTAAGCATAAAGACTAACAGGAAAGTTCCGAAATATTGTAATTTCATGATCACCCCCTAAAAATTATAGCCTTGCTGATCATGCTCATTAATATCTAAACCACCCGTTTCTGCCTCTTGAGAAACTCGTATGCCAACCAATTTATCAATTAATTTGAACAATAAATAACTAATAAAACCACTCCAAACAATGGTCACCGCAATACCCAACAATTGAATAAATAGTTGATACCCGATACCTTGCTCAGAAATAATGCCGATTCCTCCTAAAGACGTATCTGCAAAAACGCCTGTTAAAAAGGCACCTAGAATACCACTCACTCCATGAACAGGAAAAACATCTAAAGCGTCATCAATTAATAAATACTGCTTAATTAATTGAATAGCATAAAAACAGGCAACGCCAGCGATAATGCCTATCAACATTGCTCCCAAAGGAGAAACAAAACCTGCACCGGCTGCTATCATTCCTAAACCGGCAACCATGCCCGTCATCACCCCTAAAACACTGGGCTTACCAAACTTTATCCAGTCCATCACAATCCAAGTAACGGATGCAGAAGAAGCACTTGGTTATGAGTCTGTACCGAGCCCACTTAATTTTTTTTCATCTCATACCTACAGCTTTAAATCTTCGCCATTTACCACAACAGGTACTTTATTTAACTATCCTATAAATGATGAATGGGTAATAAATGCAGGGGCTATCACAGGGGCTGATAACTTTGATCGAGATTTTGGCGCATGGAGCCAAATGAGTAGTCTTTCGTGGACACATCCTCAAACTGGAACGACTGCATCTTTTTCAATATTAACAGGCGATGTATATTTACTTCAAAAATCTCAACTGGTTTACTACTCGGCAATTCTGCAGCAAACTCTTGGAGACTGGCATTATGTGCTTCAACATGATTATGGTACTCAACAAAATGCGCTTTCAAATGGACAAACTGCGCATTGATATTCAATTGTGCAATACCTAGACTATCAAGTTACAGCAGACTGGGGGATGGGGTTAAGAGGTGAAATGTTCAAAGACACAGAAGGCTTTAGATATTCAAATGGTCCTACCACTTATTATGCAATAACCGGCGGTTTAAATTGGAAACCAAAATCTTGGCTCATAATCCGCCCCGAAGTCCGTTATGACTGGTCAACTGCACATGTAAATGTTTTTAATAACAACCAAGCAAACAATCAATTTTTAATAGGTGTAGATACTGTTATTAGTTTTAATCTACTTTAATATCAGTCAAGACTATGCTCTTGGCATATTTTATTACTATCGGTTGAACTAAGCTGTTCTTTTGTTAGCGCACATTCAAAACCAGAAGACAATTCGGTAAAATACTTACATGTTTTACATTGACCAAACGATTGGCCTTTATTTGCTTTTTGCAAAGCCTTTAATGCATTAACAAAAACAGCCTCATCTTTATTTAAGTCATTCTTAAATATTTTTCTAGCTTGATCAAATAAGTCTTCAGCCCTAGACTCAGATAAAACAGATAAACCGCTCGGTAAAAGACTTAAATGTACTTTACGCCTATCATTTAAGTCTACAGTTTTCTTAATAAATCCTTTTTTTTCCAAAAGAAGCAAAGTCTGTGAGACAGTTCCACGCGTCATGCCTAAATAGTTGGTAAGTGACGCTGGTGTATCACTATAACGATTACATCTCGACAAATAGTCTAAGGCTTGGAGATGTACTGTTTGCAATCCTAACTCACTAGATTTCCTACGCTCTTCAGAACGAATCAAGGCAGACATGCGCTCAATCAAATCGAAGATATCTGTTGTTGAATTAATATGTTTCACTGAACAATAAATTTGTGAATAAATCCCTATTACTCGCAATTATACTTATCTTAAAAATTTAATCTAGAGAAAAAGTCTATATTTACCAATAACTTGCACCAAAATAATGCAAAATCATTATAACGCACCAAATTGGATCATTTTTGTTCGCACGGCACTCACTCTGATTTATTTAAAGCACAATCATAATACGATCTGTTCTGAAAACATGCAAAACTACAGCTGTACAACATAGATTCAGGATGGGTTATTTGCTTTATTTCAGAAATCAGTTAAATCTAACATTGCAGATAGTATTATAAAAAATTCATTTTCAACAACTTAGTAATCGTATTTATATGAAATTAGATTGTCAGTATTCAGATGAGCAACTTGAAAAAATAAAAAACCAAGGATTAATTTATGCCTGTGTTTGTCCTAGCCAAGTCAGCGAGCAAATTTTAAATCTAAGATTACTTTTAAAGTATCAAGCTCAATGTCAAAAAGAAGTCGATGAAAGAACAATTGATACGCATAATCTTATTGTAGAAGCTTCAGTGAAAGCACATGAAATTATGGAAAAATGCTTGCATGATATTCTAATTCGTGAAGGTTGGGATTTGGAAACGCTTCAAATGCCAGAATATATTCGCGATTTAATTGTAGAAAAATTATTAGGTTGATCATTTTTTAGTTAAATGTTTCATTCCACCGCCTAAAAAATACAATCATGAAAAATCTAATTTTAATAGTAAGCGCGTTGATGTTTTCAGCTTCAGCAACCGGAGCACAGCCTTGTTCTGATTTGCTCAATTATAAAATGAATAAATTAAGATCCTCTCAATCAATTGATTTTTGCGAGGCCTTTCAAGGCAAAGTTATTCTAGCAGTTAATACTGCAAGCAATTGCGGCTACACTCTACAGTTTAAAGGACTAGAAGCTCTGTATCAAAAATACAAAGACAAGGGTCTAGTTATTATTGGCTTCCCTTCCAATGACTTTAACCAAGAGTTCGATGCCCCTGAAAAAACCGCGAACGCATGCTATATAAATTATGGGGTTACTTTCCCCATGTTAGAAAAAAGCATTGTTACAGGCGCATCAGCCAATAAGTTTTTTCAGAAACTAATTAAGTCATCTGGCCAAGAGCCACAATGGAATTTTTATAAATATCTAATTGGTACAGATGGCTTATTTATTGAAGCTTTTGCCAGTAATGTCACTCCGGAACAACTAGATTCCAAAATAAGCGGATTACTAAGTACCCAATAAGATTAAATCTTATTTTGATTATGTTTATGTAAATGCTCGTGTAATAATTTAATGACTATGCGTAAAGTTGGGGTTTACTGGTTTGGTAATGACTTGCGTCTTCATGATAATGCTAGTTTATTAAAAGCTGCGCTTGAAGTTGACGAGTTACTATGTATTTATTGCCTAGATTCGCAGTGGCTAATGCCCAATTGTTATGGCTTGGCAGCCATGTCACATAATCGTTGGCGGTTCTTAAAAGAATCGCTTCTCGACCTAGATAATCAATTACAAAAACTGGGGCAACATCTCTTGGTTTGTTATCAAACGCCCGTAAAAGCCATCTACGATATCGCCAGTTCGTATCAAGTTGCGTATATTTATCGTAGTCGCCAAACCGGTTACTATGAGAATCTACAGGGGGTAGTTCTACAAAAACAATTACCCTTAGTACAACTTATCGAAACAGATACACATAGTTTATTTGCTCTGGATCAATTGCCTTTTTCCTTGGCAAAATTGCCAGGCACCTTTACGCAGTTTAAAAACGCAGTAGAGCAGTGTTTAATCTCCCGACCTCAGCCACCAGTAGAATCTCTTCCATCCAGTCCGGCATTGAAAAAAGACTGGTTAAACCGTTTTCCAGATTATTCTAAACCTGAGCACGAAATCTTTTTTTCTGGCGGAGAAACAGCGGGGCTAAAGCAGTTAAAAAATTATTTTGCTTCGCATAATGCAAGTCATTACAAAAAACAGCGTAATGAGCTGGACGGTTGGGACAATTCCAGTAAATTTTCGCCTTGGCTGGCTAATGGCAATCTCTCAGTACGACAAATTTATTTCAATCTTAATCATTACGAACAACAAACCGGTGCAAACGAATCAACCTATTGGCTATTTTTTGAATTGTTATGGCGCGAATATTTTCAATGGTATGCCCGTCATCATGGAAATCACTTGTTTAATTTTAAGGGTATCAAGCAGCAAAAACCCTTAACCAGTTTTTATCCCGAGCGCTTCCGTAAATGGTGCAGTGGTAACACTCCATATCCATTGGTAAACGCTTGTATGAAACAACTGAATGCGACCGGCTTTATGTCGAATCGTGGCCGCCAGATAGTTGCTAGTTGTCTGGTCAATGAATTAGCTATGGACTGGCGTTATGGCGCAGCCTATTTTGAGCAGCAACTACTGGATTATGATGTAGCTTCAAATTGGGGTAATTGGCAATATCTGGCTGGAGTGGGTGCTGATCCTCGCGGCAAACGGCATTTCGATTTTGAGAAACAAACACAGCAATACGATCCGGACGGACTATTTATAAACAAGTGGCAAGGTGGTATTCAAAATTTGCTGCTGGATTCGGTTGACGCAGCTGATTGGCCTGTTATTGCCGAGTAAATATCCAACCAATTAATCGTGCTGTGTTTTCGGTAAATATCAGGATTCTAGATGAGCTTATGATTTATCTAGTTTATTTAGAAAGTTTTTCGCAACAGCGATATGATGATTTTGTTTCTCTTCTGGCATTTTATCAAACATCTTCACCATCATGCCCATACGTGGGTTTTTTAAAAAGAAATCCCTGTGAACATGTATGAAGCGCCAGAACAAACCATCCCATATTTCAGTCCAGACACCTTTTGGATAGTCACTCATTTTTAACAAGTAATTACTGCCGCTGATATAGGGTTTGGTCGTAATCAGGCCACCATCAGCAAATTGACTCATGCCATAAACATTAGGCACCATCACCCAATCATAGGCATCCACATACATTTCCATAAACCAGTGATAGACCTCATCAGGATGAAACTCACAAAGCAACATAAAGTTACCCAGGACCATCAAACGTTCGATATGATGACTGTAATCTGTTTGAAGTAGTTTTTGTATCACATTGTCGACAGGTAAAATCCCCGTTGTACCTAACCAAAAACTTTTTGGAATCTTTCTTTCAAACCCCCAGAAATTTTGGATTCGCTGATGGCTACCCTCTCGTTCATAGACTATCCGGATAAACTCGCGCCAACCCATAATCTGTCTCATAAAGCCTTCTAAAGAGTTCAATGGAATATTTTTGTTTTTGCCAATCTGTAAAGCGCTATCAATAATCTGTTGTGGAGAAAGTAAGCCAATATTCAACATGGGTGTTAACACGGAATGATGCAAATAATGTTCGTTTACTACCATCGCATCTTCATAACTACCGAACTTTTCAAAACGCAGCTCTAAAAACTCATCCAGCCAGAGGGAAGCACCCGCATGGTCAGTTGGATAAATAAAATTTTCCGTACTGGAATAGTTGTTAGGGAAATATTTTTCTACATAAACCTTGGCTTCTTCTAAGTAGCTATCGTATTTTGCAACAGTGACCTCTGGTGGCTGGGTGTTTTTTGGATACTTGAGGCGATTGTCTGTATCGAAAGTCCATTGACCTCCAAGTGGATGTCCTGCTGCATCTAGTAAAATTAACCGTTGCTTGCGTTGCTCAATATAAAAGGCTGTTTGAAAATAAGTTTTCTTTTTATCAAAAAAGGGTTTTACGTCATCAAGCGTATTTAAAAAATTGGGTGATGGCATTTCCGTCATCTTGATTTGACGTGTGTTACAACTTTTTTTGATGCGGGTCTTTAACCAATTATCGGCAACATCGGCAAACTGTATTTCCGTAATGTTTTGTTGAGCCAAATGCTCAATTAAATTCCTGACATCGCTTAAATGATCTTGACTATCAATATAGTTCACATCTACATTGAACTGACCTAACCTGTGGGCATACTTTTTCATGCTGGCCCGGTGTAATGCCAACTTATGCTGATGAAAAAGGTATTGATTGAAAAATAGAAATTCTTCAATCAGATAAACAACCTGGTCTTTTACAATGCAGGGATGATTGACAAAAAGTTGATGAGGAAAAATCAATGTAACAGTAGTCATAAAGTATATATCTTGGCTTTTAGCTTAATTTCAAAGCCTAGTATTTTATATATTAATTAAAGATGCTCGCCAACATCCTTCCAAATGTGCATCTACAACTCCTACAATACTTTCATCTAAATGAGATTCTTTGGCTTCTTTTCTTAAAATACTTATTATTTCTTTAGGCTCTAATGCTACGCGGTATGGTCGATTTTGCGCAAGCGCTTGAAAACAATCAGCGACAGCTAAAATTTTTGCTTCTAACGCCAACTCATTGCCTTTTAAATGCCATGGATAACCCGTACCATCAATGTGCTCATGGTGTTGTGAAGCCCACAACGCAACATCCTCTAAGCCTTCAATAGTACTAAGAATTTTATACGTATCGAAGCTATGCTGTTTAAGCATGGAAAATTCCTCATCGCTTAATTTACTAGGCTTTTCTAAATAATCATCAGGTGTTCTGAGTTTGCCAATATCATGAAGTAAGCCTGCAATTTCTAACTTATCACATTGAATATCACTCAGGTTCATACACCCCCCAATATATCGAGCTAGATTACCAACACCGTCAGAATGATCATGTGTAAAGGAACTTTTTGCATCTACAATAGATGAGAAAATATTAATTAATTGTTTAACATCGTCAAAAGCAATTTTCTGTAGCCCAGATTGACTTACCCAAGACAAAGACTCTTTGTTGCCATCTACATTTTCCAACCCCAGCCAAAATGCCTCTAAACTTGCCACTTGATTAAAGCTATCTACTATCTCAGGGTTAAACCAAGTACCTTTTAGGCTATTAATTACTTTAATAATCCCGTCTGTTTCAAATAAGACGTTTGTATTATTTTTACAAGTAGTGAGTATGAGAATATCTACACGATCAACTAGAAAAATACAGTTTGCAAATTGCTTAACATTAATTGGAACATTTAAATTTTCAAGACGTCCCAATGTGTATGGTGATATTTAATCACCTCAGAGAGATGATTAAAATAAATTGATTTTTTTAATAATTCAGCACCAATTTCACAGTGGTTTGACTCCTCTTCCCACTGTAATTGCGTGAGTTTTGCGTGGACATTTGTTTGAGAAACCCCGCAGTCATGCAAAATACTCGCCTGAAATAGTTGATCTAACTCACTATTACTCCAGTTTAAATTAGTAGCAACAAGATGTGACATATATGCCACGCGCTTTCCATGATGAATATTAGTGACACCAACTAAATCCAGTGCATTTGAGAGAGCGTAAATAATTTGCCTAAGATTGAGTGTAAAAACTGTAGTGGCCATATATAAAAAATATTAACAAACTATTAGAAGACTCTCAAACCAGTTAAATCATATAGCATGAGAATAAACTCTTGAATCACACCATATTATCATCATTACCATTTTATTTAAGTAGCCTAATTAAATCACTTCATTTACTAACTGATTTTATTATACTTTTTCAGGAATGACTATTTAAATAATCGTGAAAAACCAACAAAAGTGCGGTACCTAGTGAACTAACTATTATAAGCTCAAGAAATCGACTCAGATTTATGAGCACTAGTCAGATTGACTTCCTACATAAAAAGCCTTACACACAACATGCAAGGGTTCTTATATTTGGCTCCCCACCGGGCGGGCTCGAACCGCCGACGAAGTCATCCTGTCTTTTTTAAATCACTGTGAATTCTGCATCAATGACATGTTCATCGAGAGCTCTTTCAGCAAACTTAAGCCTTCGCCAGATTCTAAATTCACCTATAGCAACCGGAATTAATAAAAGAACGAAAAATACGGAAGACAAAATTACACACGCGGTGACAATAACCAATATAAGTTGCAATTGACCTTTTAACATACCCTTTTGCTCACCCTTATCTAAAACAAATTATCGCTTGGGTAAAGGGCAAGTACTCTTTCCGATGACTTGATATAAAGCACACCAACCAGCCCAGCTTTCATAAAAGGTAAAAATCGAAAATCCAAAGGCAATCCAACTACTTTGCCCATAAGCATAGACTAAGAGAAATACGGCTATTGTTAATCTTATGATACGATCTATTTTTCCGATATTACTTTTCATGATTAACCTCTAATTTTTGGTGCAGCATTTGACAGTGATTGTTATCACATCTTCAACGGGATTCCGGTAACTGATTGTAGAAATATCCATATCATTACAAAAGCAATAACCATCAATAGTGTCTTGATTCTTGATAATGATTCTTTTTTCATAAAACCGATTGATATTTTATTAACTACATTGAGGTGTATCTGAATTGTACGAGGATTTTATGAGGTAAATTTATTAAAGTTGATTGGATTGACCTCACTTAAAGAAACCAATCCAATCAATTTATTGCGTTTTAACTATCTCCGAGAATAGATATAACTGCTCTTATAAATAAAGCAAGTAAATAGGCTTAGTCTAAACGAAAAAAATAAGGGTATAACACCTCAGCACCCACCTTCAGTCCCCACAGAGCAATATCTGTAGTGGCCTGAAAACGAATGCCAAAGAAAACATGAAAACACTCATCGCTTTGGTCGATTGCAATAACTTTTACGTATCCTGTGAACGCGTCTTCAGACCGGATTTGATCGGTAAACCCGTCATGGTACTCAGCAACAATGATGGCTGTGTAGTGGCTCGCAGTAAAGAAGTGAAAGATCTGGGCATCAAGATGGGTGTACCGGTATTCCAAGTACAGCAACTGATCAATCAACATCAAATCAAATTGTTTTCATCCAACTATACGCTGTACGCAGATATGTCTGCTCGGGTGATGTGTACGCTTGAAGCCTTTGCGCCCCGCATGGAAGTCTATTCCATTGATGAAGCGTTCTTAGATCTAACCGGTGTTTACTTCAAAGATAGCCTAGACTACGGACAACGTATCCGAAAGAAAGTGGTTAAGCATACGGGTATTCCTGTGTGTGTCGGTATGGGGCCCACCAAAACCTTGGCGAAGCTGGCCAACTTTGCCGCCAAGAAATGGCCCAAAACGAACGGTGTGGTGGATTTATCAGATATTACGCGCAGAGAGAAGTTGATGCGCATTGTGCCGGTGGGTGAAGTCTGGGGCATAGGCTCACGCACCAACGCCAAACTCAATAAACTGGGCATCGATACCGTCTGGGATTTGTCGGTGCAATCCCCCTCAAAAATACAAAAGGCTTTCAATATTGTGGTGGCCAGAACCGTGATGGAACTCAACGGCACCTCCTGTTTAGCGATCGAAGAAATCAGTCCCGACAAACAGCAAATTGTATGTTCGCGGAGTTTTAGTAGGCGTCTAACTGAAGAAGCCGAACTGTCAAAAGCGTTATCTGAGTTTTGTAGTCGGGCCGCAGAAAAGTTGAGGCGTCAACACTCGGTGACCGGCTGTGTGACGGTGTTTATCAGAACCAGTCCCTTCAATGAACAGGAGCCTCAATATCAACGTGCCGCCAGCATCAAACTCAGTTCGGCGACGCAAGACACCCGCGTACTCATCACCACGGCCAATCGTATCCTGACCGAGATTTATAAACCCGGCTATAACTATCAAAAATGTGGTGTGCAGCTCAGTCACATCCAAGCTAAGACAACGGAAGGTCAATTGGAGTTATTTGAGTTTGAAGATGATGCCTTACCCATAGAGAACAGTGTCTTAATGGCGACCCTGGATAAGATTAATCGCCGCTTCCCGAAGAAAATGGCCATCGCCGCCACAGGCTTTGATAAATCCTGGCAACCCAAAGCAGAACGTATCTCTCAGCGTTACACCACTGATTGGAAAGAATTGGTATTGGTTAAATA
>CAIXDX010000077.1 GCA_903918335.1 uncultured Methylococcaceae bacterium
CACAAGCGGGTTCATCCAATAGTACAGCAATGTCTTTTGTTGATTTCATAGACGCTCATATCATTTAGCTACGTTTGTCATGATATAAGCAAGCTATATGCCATTAGGTAATTTATTGAAATTATGTGGTTTTTATCTGTGATGTTTGTAGCAAAACCGACAAAATGCCTGTGTGACCCTCACAAGTACACCTTACATTGCTGTACGCAGTGTCGATACAGATGAGATAACGAGTGATTATCCAGTAGGCGTTATGCGTATTGATGAGTTAGCTTAGGATATTGATGGTTTAGGCGAGGGTAAGTCATATTCAGTCGCAGATAAGGGTTCGCTGGCTCTAAAGCAGGACGCTTTGCGACAAATATGGCATTGTTTGGAGCAGTTAATGCCATATCCACTCTAAAGCGTCCTGCTTTAAGGTAAATACTGGAATATCTGTTCTAAAGCGTGCCGCTTTAACGTCAATCATCATGAAACGCTTTAAAGCGGGACGCTTTAACGTAAATACTCCAATATTTGCGCTAAACGTTGCCGCTTTAGAGTAAACAATCCAGTATTAGCGTTGAGTACGTGAATATTTACAGTCTGTTACAAATAAAGTTATCTATAATATGTATATAAATCAATTTCTTATATAAGTTTCGCTTTTAAATATAAAATTGTTTTGATAAAACTTGTCATTAATAGTGTTTTTATCTCAATTAAGCCTATACTCACAAACGTAACACTTAAAAGCCCCACCTGTTACGCCAACTTTGAAATGATTTCAAACTGTTCTCGCCCAGCACTTGGGCAAATTGAGGGATTTATGAAACAAAAAGCACTGACCAGTTCTGCACACATTGTAGACAATGAGCTTGCTAATTATGCCTTAAACATAATGAGCAATATGACCGCCAACCCTTTTTATGCTGAACCTAAACCCACCTTATCGGCGATACAAGCGCTGATAACACTTTATTCAGCGGCTTTATTAAAAACACTGGATGGTAACAAAGCCGATACGGCAAATAAAAACGCCTGTCGTGTTCATCTAGTAGATGCTTTAAGTTTATTAGCCAACTACGTCAACTTAACGTCAGCAAACGACTTGGTTCAAATACAAACGTCGGGGTTTAATATTTCGCAAGTACATACTCCGGTCGGTATATTGGATGCGCCCATTTTGCAAATGAGTTTCGGAAATAATCCGGGTGAGGTTAATTATAATATTAACTCTGATCCTCAAGCATCAGACTACACGATATTATTTTCGACTGTACCTGCACCCGTTAACGACGCCGAATGGCGCAGTAAACTAGTCTCTAGTACAAAAGGCATCATTACTGGTTTAAATCATAAAACAGATTACGTCTTTAAAGCCTGCGCTAACAGCTCAGAAGCCAATAAACGCAATGTTTACAACTACTCAAAACCAGTAGAACAATACGTGACTTGATCTTTAGGGATTAAGTTTTAGGCTCCGACTTCCTGTCGGTATGATTAAAAGGCTAGCCTAAAAGCTAAGCCTTTTTTATTGCCTTACTATAAAAATAACCTCATATTGAATTTACAGGTAAAATTGCCCGCATCGGCAATATTAAACTCATAGAGAGCTTAAACTAAGTGATTTCAGAGGAAGTAACACATGGCTGAAAAGCAAGCTAAAAAGAAAGTCGTTAAAATAAAAAGCATAGAAGAAACGCTTTGGGAATCAGCCAATAAACTACGCGGTAGCGTAGAACCCGCCGAATACAAACATGTAGTTCTCGGACTTATCTTTTTAAAATTTGCCAGTGATAAGTTTGAAGAACACCGCCAAATACTCATAGCTAAAGGTCAAGAAAAGTATATTGAAATGCCCGACTTTTATGGCATGGCTAATGTGTTTTATCTGGATGACATCAGTCGCTGGAGCTACATTATTCAAAACGCCAAGCAAAATGATATTGCTTTAAAGATTGATACTGCCCTACACAATATAGAGAAAAACAACAAAGCCCTTAAAGGCGCGTTGCCGGATAATTATTTTTCTCGTTTGGGTTTAGACATTACCAAGCTCTCTTCACTGCTCGATACCATCAATGATATTGATACCCTTAAAGATAAGGCGCACGATATTGTCGGCAGAGTCTATGAATATTTTCTGTCTAAATTTGCTTTAGCAGAAGGTAAAGGCAAGGGGGAATTTTATACCCCCAAAAGCATTGTAAATCTGATTGCCGAAATGATAGAACCGTATAAAGGCATTATTTATGATCCCGCGTGTGGCTCAGGCGGTATGTTTGTGCAATCGATCAAGTTTATTGAAAATCATCACGGCAACAAAAAAGAAATCTCCATTTACGGTCAAGAATACACTAACACCACCTACAAACTGGCGAAGATGAATTTGGCTATTCGGGGTATTAGTGCCAATTTGGGTGAGAAAGCCGCCGATACTTTTGCCGATGATCAACATAAAGATTTAAAAGCTGATTTTATTATGGCTAATCCGCCTTTTAATCAAAAGGACTGGCGGGCCGAACAAGAATTAAAAGACGATCCGCGTTGGCGTGGGTATGAGGTGCCACCTAAAAGTAATGCCAATTATGCGTGGATACTTAATATGGTGAGTAAGCTCAGTGATAATGGTGTTGCGGGTTTTATCTTGGCTAATGGTGCGTTAAGTGGCGGCGGTGAAGAATACAAGATACGCAGGAAGTTGATTGAGAATAATTTGGTGGATGCGATTTTGGTGTTGCCGCAAGATATGTTTTATACCACCAATATTAGCGTTACTATTTGGATATTAAACAAGAATAAAAAAGCCCATAGCCGCAGTATAGGCGATGCACAACGTCATTACCGAGATCGTGAACAAGAAATTTTGTTCATGGATTTACGACAAATAGGCGAACCTTTTGAAAAGAAATTTATTCAGTTTGGTCCTCAACACATTAAGGATATTGGCAGCACCTATCATGCTTGGCAACAAGACTCTAACGCTTACCAAAATATTCCAGAATATTGTTATTCCGCAACACTCGACGAAGTTGCAAAAAAAGACTTTTCACTGGTTCCCAGCAAATATATTGAGTTCATCAATCGTGATGAGAATATTGATTTTGATGAAAAAATGTCAGCCTTGCAAGCTGAGTTTGCCGACTTACTTAAGGCCGAAACAGAGTCTAAGAATGATCTATTAGCCGTATTTAAAGAGTTGGGTTATGAAATCAAGCTATAGAAAGATTGGTGAATATATTCAGCTGGTTGATGAACGGAATAAAGGCCTACAAGTACAGCAGCTTTTGGGCTTAAGTATCTCAAAACAATTCATTCCTTCTGTAGCCAATATTATCGGCACAGATATGGAGAATTATAAAATCATTCGCAGAAATCAGTTTGCTTGCAGCACCATGCAGGTAAGACGTGATAAAAAAATGCCTGTTGCATTGTTACAGGAAGTAGATGAAGCTATTATTTCACAGGCTTATCCAGTATTCGAAGTAAAAGACCCAAGTGAACTTTTGCCTGAATATTTAATGATGTGGTTTACTCGTTCTGAATTTGACAGAGAAGCCTGCTTTAATGCGGTTGGCGGTGTACGAGGTAGTTTAGAGTGGGAAGATTTTTGCGCTATGCAATTCCCCATCCCCACCATCACAAAGCAACGCGAAATAGTTAAAGAATACAACGTAATCCAAAACCGCATAGCCTTAAACCAACAACTGATAAAAAAGCTAGAAGAAACCGCCCAAGCTATTTACAAACAATGGTTTGTTGATTTTGAATTCCCCGATGAAAACGGCAAACCCTATAAAAGTAGTGGCGGTGAAATGGTTTTGATGTGTCAACACTTTTCCGGACACGTTGTTAAGCAACAATTTGCTGCAGTTCGTAATTAACCGGAGACAAATACCCATTGGCAGAATGGCGTCTTTGGCGGTTATAAAATACCTCAATATATTCAAATATGGCTA
>CAIXDX010000078.1 GCA_903918335.1 uncultured Methylococcaceae bacterium
ACTGATAAAATGATAGTCGAGCGTTACTCGCATGTGATGCACATTGTGTCTAATGTGACCGGTACCTTGCAGCCAGGTAAAAATGCTTTTGATGTTTTAGCGGCTACTTTCCCTGCAGGAACAGTCAGTGGGGCGCCTAAAATCAGGGCGATGGAAATTATTGACGAATTAGAGCCTGTTAAACGTGGTATCTATTCGGGTGCGGTGGGTTATATTGCTTGGTCGGGTAATCTTGATACCGCTATTGCCATTAGAACCGCTGTTATTAAAGATAAAACGTTACATATTCAAGCAGGTGCTGGTATCGTTTATGATTCTATACCAAGAAACGAGTGGGACGAAACCATGAATAAAGGTCGTGCTATATTCCGTGCCGTCAGTATGGCAGAAGCAGGATTGGAAGGAGAGCAAGCATGAGCGCAGTAAAAGTAGTGATGGTTGATAACTACGATTCGTTTACTTATAACCTAGTGCAATATTTTGGTGAATTGGGTGCAGATGTTACTGTCGTGCGTAATGATCAAGTCACCGTCGCTGATATAGAAGCCTTAAATCCCGATAAAATTGTGATTTCTCCCGGTCCTTGTACACCTAAAGAAGCGGGTGTATCAGTGGAAGCTATTCTAAAGTTTGCCGGTAAATACCCCATCTTAGGCGTGTGTTTAGGTCATCAAAGTATAGGTTATGCGTTTGGTGGCAATATTATTCATGCTAAACACATCATGCACGGTAAAACTTCTGCCGTTTATCATCATGATATCGGCGTGTTTAAAGGCTTAACTAACCCTTTTACCGCGACGCGTTATCATTCTTTAGTCATTGAGCAATCCACCTTACCTGAGTGTTTAGAGGTAACTGCTTGGACGCAAGACGAAGCAGGTCAGTTGGATGAAATTATGGGTGTAAGACATAAAACGCTGGATATCGAGGGCGTACAGTTTCATCCCGAATCAATTTTGACCGAACACGGTCATGATTTACTAAGAAACTTCTTAGTCAGATAACTCTCTCAGAGAATTATCTTCCACTATTAAAATCATGACGATACAACAAGCCATCCAAACTTTGCTGACTAAGCAAAATCTAAGCACGGACGAAATGCGTGTGGTGATGCGTTTAATTATGTCAGGACAGGTGACTGATGCACAGATGTCAGCATTTTTAATTGCTTTACGCTGTAAAGGTGAAAGTATTGATGAAATTGCGACAGCAGTAGAAGTGATGCGTGAGCTTGCTAATAAGGTACCTATTCAGGGGGATCATGTTATTGATACTTGTGGTACCGGTGGCGATGGTGCTAATACCTTTAATATATCTACGACTTGTGCGTTTGTGGTTGCCGCAGCCGGTGGTCAGGTTGCCAAACATGGTAATCGTTCGGTTTCTAGCACTTGTGGCAGTGCAGATTTATTAGAAGTGGCGGGTGTTAATTTAGATTTAACTACAGAACAAGTGGTGCAATGCGTTAATGACCTCGGTGTGGGCTTTTTATTTGCACCTAAGCATCATGGTGCGATGAAGCATACCATTACAGTCCGTAAAGAATTGGGTGTTAGAACCCTCTTTAATCTTTTAGGCCCTTTATCAAATCCTGCATCTGCTCCGAACCAACTTATTGGTGTGTTCGCTAAAGACTGGGTAGAGCCCTTAGCACACGTTTTAAAGAAATTGGGTAGCCAGCATGTGTTAGTGGTGAATGCCGAAGATGGCTTAGATGAAATCAGTATAGCTTCTGACACCCATGTGGCTGAACTTAAAGCCGGTCAAGTGTTAACTTACACCATTAGTCCAGAACAATTTGGTTTTAAACGCGCTAGCTTAAAAGACTTAGCGGTGACCGATGCGGCATCCAGCTTGGTAATGGTCGAATCGGTATTGAATAATACCGCTAGTGCGGCTAAAGATATCGTGCTGTTAAATGCTGGTGCGGCAATTTATGCTGCCAATATAACGGATACGTTGGCCGATGGAATACAGAAAGCTCAAGAAGTGATTGCAACGGGTGCGGCAAAAGCCAAATTCGATGCCTTAATCGCCTATTCAAAAACACATTAAATAATAATAAAGCTTATGAGTGATACCCCCGATATTTTAAAAACTATTTTGGCAAAAAAAGACGAAGAAGTGGCCCGACGTAAGTTAGGTATGTCTATTGCTAATTTAGAAGAAATTGCTTCAGGCGTTGAAAGACCCAGAGGTTTCTATAATGCCTTACAAGCTAAAGCACTCGCCAAAAAACCCGCTATTATCGCAGAGATTAAAAAAGCCTCTCCTAGCCAAGGTGTAATCAGAGAAAACTTTCAACCCGTCCATATTGGTCAAGATTATGCGATGAATGGCGCGGCTTGTTTATCAGTATTAACGGATAAAGAGTTTTTTCAGGGTTCAGAAGCTTACTTACAAATGGTGAGAGAGCGTTGCCCTTTACCTGTGTTAAGAAAAGACTTCATGATTGATGCCTATCAAATTTATGAAGCGCGGGCCTTAGGCGCGGATTGTATTTTATTGATAGCCGCTGCCTTAGACGATGTCTTAATGCATGAGTTGCATGATGTGGCTATCAAGTTAGGCATGGATGTCCTAGTAGAAGTACATGATGCGGAAGAGTTACAAAGAGCATTGACCTTGGATACTAAATTAATCGGTATTAATAATCGTAATTTAAGAACCTTTGCGACAGATTTACAAACGACCTTAACCCTAAAAGAGCAAATTCCTGCGGATAGATTGATCGTGACAGAAAGCGGTATTCATACCAAAGCAGATGTGCAATTAATGTTGGATAATGATATCTATACCTTCTTGGTGGGCGAAGCGTTTATGCGGGCGGAAAGCCCTGGCCGCAAAATGCGAGAGTTGTTTTCTTTATAAATATTTTTCTTGAACAACCTCAGTTAAAGCGTGTTATTAACCGTTTTAACTGAGGCTTCTTCTGTAGTAATCAAACCTTTATCGACTAATTCTTTTAAACTTTGATCTAAAGTTTGCATCCCGTCTTTACGGCTTGTTTGTATAGCAGAATACATCTGAGCCACTTTGGCTTCTCTAATTAAGTTTCTAATAGCGGCGGTACCTACCATAATTTCATAAGCGGCTATTCGGCCACCGCCTATCTTTTTGACTAGCGTTTGTGAGATAACTGCCTGCAATGATTCCGAAAGCATACCTCGAATCATGTCTTGTTCTTCGGCCGGAAACACATCAATACGTCTATTGAGGGCTTGAGCGGCAGAGTTAGTGTGCAAAGTGGCAAACACTAAATGCCCTGTTTCTGCGGCAGTTAGAGCCAACCTGATGGTTTCTAGGTCGCGCATTTCACCGATCATAATGACATTA
>CAIXDX010000079.1 GCA_903918335.1 uncultured Methylococcaceae bacterium
AATACAGACCCCAATACAGCAGACACCGCTAGTTTGCCATTTGCAGGGTCGAGTGAAATGTGGCGCTATAAAGCCATTTATTTACTGCATGATGTGCAAGTAGGGCAGTGGAGTGATGTGATTAGCGTGTCTGTCGGTAGTTAGTTTTAAACGCTGTTTACGATTGATTTAAATTATAAAAGCCTTGCTATTTAGTGAGGCTTTTTTATGTCATAAGCGCTCATAAGTGTTGGCAAAATGCTCCTTAATAACAACTAGATGCTCACCCGCCGTTGTTAAAGAATCAAGTAGCGTCGAATATTTGCCGCATTCTTAGAAAAATCAGCATTCATATTCTCCAGAATTTATCCTTAACTTATTGCTAGTTATATGACTTTAGATTTATAAAACATTTGAGGTTGATTAACAACTTTAGTTGTTTATGTTGGCGTCTTTCGTGATTATAGCCTTTGAATAGTTCAGAAATTCATCTAGGTGTTGAGTAATGATATTAAGGGTAATTGGCATTTGTAGGCTTTGGTAATCATGCACGGCGATATTTCGAAAGCCAATCATGCGTTTTAGAGAATCTGCCAGTGTTTTATCTATCCAGTTCGCTTGCGCTAGTAGTGAGAAAACATCGCGAGCACTTTGAGGTACCCCTATTTTTTCACGTCTGATTAAATGTTGTCCCATATCTAAAGCCGCTTCACAAGCTCGTTGAATGTTTAAAATTGCTGCATCTTGGCGTGTGTGGTTATCGGCGAAACTTGCTGGATCAGCTAGATATTCTTCACGAGCACGCTTCACACACCTTTCTATGCTAGCCGCTTTATTGATTAATACATCATCAACCATAGATATTTCCTCTGGTTTGGATATCAGATAATAATGTGGCACGTGAGCTATTGAGTGCTGTTTTTTCACTAAGCACAAAACATTCAAATAATCCGGCTTCTAAATTTTTTCCCCATAATCTCTGTCCAATTTGAAGAATTTGATATTGCATGACGGTTGATGCGGCTCGCATATCTAGTAAATCTACTGAGTAACCTGTTTTATCCGCAAGATTATTTGCTATATCCCAAAGCTGAAGTGGGTCTGCGTATCCAGCAACTAATACAGCTAAATCTAAGTCGCTCTCGGCGTGAGCATTACCGGTAATGCGACTACCAAAAGCATAAATCGCTATAGCATCAGGAAATGCCGATCTTAGGGTGCTTACAACTTCGGCACTCTCAGTGAGAGTGAATCTAATTCTAGTTTCTATTGCCTTTTTATCGGTTGGGGTTGCTTTTGAGGACATTAAATACAGCAGTTTGTGGAGTTAGGTTCGAAATTATTCATAAGCTTATCATTTTAGTGGCTTGTAGTCATTTATCTTACATAAACGCTAAAAGAAAATCCCAATATAAATAGATTACTAAGCGTCACAGACTGTCGTAGTGATCTCGTATTCTATATTCAGATGGTTAACTGGAATGGAGTGGAATATGAATAAGTTTGTTAATGGGCAAAGTCAGTTTTATGCGTATTTATCTCGGCTACGTTGGATAAGGCGTTGGGGGATTATGCGAACAGCAGAGCCAGAAAATGTGATGGAGCACAGTTGGGAGGTGGCCGTTATTGCTCATGCTTTGGCATTAATTAGAAATCAATTTTATCAAGGGCAGGTTGATGCGAATGCTATCG
>CAIXDX010000080.1 GCA_903918335.1 uncultured Methylococcaceae bacterium
GCATTACGTGCAACAGTCTCTCTGTCACCATATTGTTCTTTTAAACGATTAAAAACCTGGGCTTGTGTAATTTGCTCTTGAAGATTAAATAAACGCCCGGTTTGTTTAGCTACATTAAACCAAAAAGGATACGCAGCAGAAATAACCGCCCAATGCAGTGGCAACCATTCAGAAGTCAGTGACTCTCTGGCGAGGCTTAACGCGTCATCACGAAACTGAATTAACTCTTTATCTGGCGCAAACCAACAAGCAAGGAGAGAGATAGCCATTCCATAAGTATCTTTACCCCGCTCTCCGATGCCCCCACTTTGTTTCTGGGTACTTAGATAGTCATTCAAATCCACACGAATTTCTTTTTCAGACATGCCCGCCAATAACATTTGTACAACCCGATCCATCCAATGTCTTTGAACAGTTTGTTTAATACCTAATTTTTGATGTCGTTTGCTCAACAATGTAATTTCCTTTCAAACTTTATTAAAGGCACCAAGACTTCTTCAAAAGCAATGCCGCCATGACCCACTATTTTTTCACTTGGATTTATAAACGCCTCATGACCACCCGCAATAAGGGGATAATATTGTGGTGGCAAACCAATGGGCTCCCATTCTTGAGCAAAATCTAATGCAGCCGCTGCCTGCGCTCTAAGTTCAGAAGTAGGATAGACTCTAACCCTCTCGCCTTTTAATTCGGCTATCACTCCTTCAGAAGGTCGGCCTCTGCCTTCACATTCAATATTGCCGTGATCAGACGTCAACCAAACTTGATAACCGTGTTCCAATAAATAATTAAGCAAGCTACTTAGATAGCCTGCTTGTGACCATTGTTTAATTTGATTATGCATCCCTGCTGAACCCAACTGCATACCGTGCATTATTTTGTCGACCTTATCGACGACTAAACCCACTACTTTTGTCTTGCTGGGATTTAAATTTGTGTCTAACACACTTTCCACAACTCCATCGCCCAAGCCACGTTGATAAGCAATATCTAAACGAGAAAACCCAAAATCTTCCCAGAATTGCCTCCACAACTTAGCTTCATTATTTGTTGTATTAATCGATAAAGGAAAATTACGCGGTATCTTTCCTGAAAATGCAGTTTGCCGTGATACGCTAGTAAGTGTTGGAATCCAAGCAAACGTAACGGACTCTTTTATAGCAAGATGAGACACTTGTTCTTGTATAAATGGTCGGAGCGTCACCCATTGATCCAGTGCTAAACCATCAACCACCACTAAAGCGATTTTTTTGGCTTTGTTTAATTCAAATTCACGAGCTAAATGCCTAGGCACATGATGTAACATTGCAGGCGAAGAAGGTGGCAAATTAATAAGACCCGCATAATTTGTCTTCAACCACTGTGCGAAGATGACATTGCTACCTAAGCTAAGTTGTTTTAACCTCGCTTTAGCCTCTGCATCCTCACCACAATGAACCTGAGCCGCTAATTCAGCATATTTCTGTGCAAAATCAAGCCAAGCAGAATGTCTACAAGTGATAGTAGGTATAACTTCTTCCAGATATTGAAATAAGCGGGTAAGTCGAACTTTTTCTTCTTCTGGCCCCGAGTCAAGCAACCCACTTTTTAACCATAAAGCCGATTGGTTAAACGATTTTGGCGCAAGTACCGGTGACAACTTACCTTCAACAAACAAATTATCGATATAGACTCTAATATCCTCATGGTCAAAAGGTAAAAAAGTCGGGCCTTGATAAGTTAACTGTGTGCTAAGCGCTCTTTCAGACACAGCATTATCTTGACTAAAATGCATTAAAAAGATTGGCCAACGTTCTTGTAAAAAAGCAAAGAAAGCGCTGGCCTCTGGGACAACATCCGCTAAGGGCCAATTTTTAAAACAAGTGTATTCTTTAAGCACTTGAATCAAGCGCTCTGCTAGAAGTGTCGGTAATTGAAGTTTATTATAATGAAGACGCAATAAAGTTCTTAAGAGCGCAACTTCAGTGGTCAATAAATCTGTTTCAATGTTAAAGACATGCTTTAGCATAAAATCTTTAGTGGCTTTATCGCCCAGACGTGCTGGAGTGAATTGTGTCTGCGCCTCGAACAACACATCCAACAAGCCACGATCAAATTGTTCTAGTACTGGATAACTTAAATTAGGAAACAAAGCACCTAAATCAAAGGCTAATTTTCTACCCTTGTGAAGCAAATCATAAGGTAATGAAGCTAGTTCGTTATTTTGCAAACGAAGAATAATGACTAAATCAGTATTTTCACCTTTATCCCATATAGATCTGTAATTTAACTCATACACATAACGGAACTCGACCGGATCAGTAAACTCAAGTAACTCAAACCCTCGTTGAGATAACTCTATCACTAATTTTTCTTCAGTCAGCAAACCATCGGGATCAGCCACCAAGGTGAGTTTACTAACATTAGGTACAAAGTCTTTTAGAATGACATCTCGCCAAGTAGCCATTAAACCAAGTCCTTTCCAAGGTGCAATATCAATAGTGGCCTAAGTTCAGGGACAATTTGTTTGGCAGCCTTTAACTCTTTATACCACTCCTTTTCTTCAGTAGCGCATTTTGCTAGTCGATATTGCCGCACTTCGGGTAAACCAACAGACTCAATGGCTTTACGTCGTGCAGTAAAAGAACGACTACCGCGTTCTTCCTCACGGTTTAGCGCATTTAAATGCGCTTGTTGTAAGCTATCAAAAGCCTCTTGACCAGCAGGCTCAGCGCTTGCCGACATTTTATCAAAGGCAACTTGAGCCTCTGCACCGACCAAACTATCAAGGACTTTAACCTCAACCGTTTGTAAGATTTCCCAGATATGACGTGCTGAAGGCAAAAACACTTTACCCTCCTCAGTCACAAAAACAGTAACATAACGTCGCCGAAGCGTAGGGATACGCAATAATTTACTTTCTTTATGCGCACCTGCTTCAAGTCTAATTTCAAACAACCCCCACAGACCCTTTAGCGAAGCCGGTAAATCTGGAATAAAAACGCAAGGTATTGCTTGACCAATACTGAGTTGAGGTAACTCAAGCGCTAAGCTTCTAATACGGTTATTTTCTAAATTCAGTAATTTTGTACCAGAAAGTCTCTCAGCTTCTGCTTGAATAAACACACACTTTTTGAAACTTACGCCATCAGGCCAAATTAAATCCCAAGCACTTCGCTTTTTAAGCACTTCCCCGCCTGCTGACTTAAGATAACTGAGCGTCATCTTCTCAACCCAATGTGGTAAAGGGTGTGAGCGTAAGCGTTCTGCTACTAAAAGATCTGGTGGTTCCAGTGATGCATAAATAGCAGAGGACTCTTTTACCTCATGCAACTCTTCACGAAGCTGGGTTAAGGTATGGTCAATTTCAGTGTCGATTTTGGAAGACTTTAACAAGGTCGCGGTAAAAAGCGCTTCAAATAATTCGCCTGCCTGAGCAGAGTCAAGCACATCGCCAGTTTTATCGATACCAAACTCGGTTAAAATAATGTTCAGCTTTTCTTCTAAAACTTCTCGTACTCTAAACTCTACCGACTCTTCAAACACAAAATTAAGCGCTTGCACAACTTTAGCTTGCCCAATTCGATCAACACGACCAATGCGCTGTTCTAAACGCATCGGGTTCCACGGCAAATCATAATTTATAACAATATGACAAAACTGAAGATTTAAACCCTCACCACCGGCATCCGTAGAAATTAACACCCTAGCTTCAGTTGAAAAAGCCTCTTGAGCGCGCTTTCGCTCCTCCGTGGCCATAGAGCCATTCAGGGTAACGACACTAACACCACGTTCTTCAAGAAATTCTTTAAGCATCGCTTGTGTCGGTACAAACTCTGTAAAGATTAACAATTTTAAAGCGAGATCATTTTCACTAGTTTGTAGTTTATACAACCACTCAAATAATACTTCAGCCTTAGCATCTGGTCCGGCTTGCTCACAACGCTGCGCAGCATTTAACAAAGTTTCAACATGAACCCGCTCCAAATGTAAAGCGTCAACACGTAATTTTAATAACTCGTCTAATTGTTCTTGTGCATCTAGGTCATAAAATTCATCTAAAGCCTCTTCGCCCTCAGCACCTTGCTCGGCCAACTCAATAGGCAACACAGCTCGTGTTTGATCTTCTTGCAAAGCTTTAAGTCG
Source organism: uncultured Methylococcaceae bacterium (assembly GCA_903918335.1). Classification (GTDB taxonomy): domain Bacteria; phylum Pseudomonadota; class Gammaproteobacteria; order Methylococcales; family Methylomonadaceae; genus Methylobacter_C. Next base: position 4,126 of record CAIXDX010000080.1, read on the forward strand.
GCGTTCTAAAGTGGTACGAATGGCACGCGTACTGGACACAACCAAACGTTGCATTAAAATCATTAAAAAACCGACATGGCGTTTTTTATCTAATAGCGCTTGGTTGTAGCCGTCACGTACGTAATCCGTAACGGCCTCATATAACTGTTGTTGTAAAGCGTGTCGCGTTTCCCACTTGACTCCTACCATTTGAGTACATCTGGGTTTAAATAAAGGGTTACCGTCAGCAGTTAACGCATGACGCTTCTCTGTACGAATTACAAAAGGGGCAACACGTTGCCGAGTCACACTGGCTTGCTCAGGAAACGCTTCAGCATCAAGCAAGGTTAACAAACGATGAAAGGCATCACTTTTGCCTTGATGAGGTGTAGCGGATAAAAGCAGTAAATAAGGAGCGGCTTCAGCTAAACCACGCCCTAATTTATAACGGGCGACTTGCTCACTACTGCCACCCAAACGATGAGATTCATCAATAATAACCAAATCCCAACCCGCTGTAATCAAATCCTCAAAGCGACTACTATTATATTGATCAATTTTTTCTTGAGTCCAGCCTCGACGTTTTTCTAAAGGTTTAACAGAATCCAACGATACAATCACTTGATTAAATGTGTGCCAAGGATTGGCTTGTTGCCAAGTATCAGGCTCTTCTAAGGTTTGTAATTTATTTTGTTGCGTCCAATAACGTGCATGAGCACCACCCTGCATTCGTTTTAAAACAGCTAGATCTTCACCTAAAATTAACTGGAAGTCTTCGGAAAAATGTGTCTGCATTTCACTGACCCATTGAGTCGCCAAACCTTTAGGCGCCACCACTAAAGTTCTACGCACCAAGCCACGTAGTTTTAACTCACGTAACACCAAACCCGCTTCTATGGTTTTGCCCAGACCTACTTCATCCGCTAATAAATAACGAATACGATCACCCGCAACAGCACGCGTTAAAGCTTCTAACTGATGAGGTAAAGGAATCACGTTACATTCCATGGGCGCCAATAAAACCGGCCCTTCTGTGCCAGTACTTCCACCTTCTAATACTTCGGCTACTTTAGCCGCAGAAGCAATATAACCAATCCGAAATCCTTCAATTTCCGGTGAAAGCTGAGCGGTCAGTGGTTGTAAAGCAGAACGTGGAAGGCGTACAACTATATCTTGAGTAGGTAGCCAAACACGGCAAACCGTCTGTCCCCACAAGGTTTGTTCATCGAGGAGTTTGCAGGCGCAGTTATGGATTGTGCTGAAATACCATAAGACTTCCATAATTAGTGTAGTTTTTTACTGACTTCATCAAACCAACTTTTTATTTCAGAATATCCATTACGTTGATGAAGGCGTTCCAATGTCATAAAACTAGCTGCATCATCATTTAACCAATGCTTTAAAGATCGTCGATTTATTTTTCCTTGGCCACCTAACTCCATTTTTATTTCTGTTTCAACATCACAATCATCTGTTAATTGAAAATTTAATTGAAACCCTATAGCTGATTGAAGAGCTTCATTGATTGCATCAATATGAAGATAATTTTCCATTTCTCGCTTAGTGGTTAAATAGCCGATTGAATTATCACAACGTGCATTAACAGTTGATTGTGCATCTTGATATTTGTATTTTCCGTGTTTCAATTCATCACGATCATAGATATGCACTTCTGGAAGACCAAGGTTTTTTAAATAGTGATTACTAACCCATTCTTGGAGAGTGCTACCACCAAGTACCACCATAGCAACCCGAGGATCATTAAATAAATCTATATTTGATTGGTTTTCATTTTGGTAAAGTAAATGTATTTTTTTCAAGAACTGCAAATCATGAGGTCCTTCAACACAAAGAAGAACCTGTGCACGTTTATCAGGTATGATACCTAAATCTTCAACTACATTTTTATAAACATCGTCATTTCCATAACTGATACTACGACCATTTTCAGGATGTTGATAAACATGCCTTATAGAGTCAACTGGCAGTAATGAGGCTAATGCAGGTACATGAGTGGTTAACATAACTTGACAGCCATCAGCTTCAGTTATGGATTGAAGCGATTCTATTATTTTCCTCTGATTATTAGGATGTTGTGCTGTTTCAGGTTCTTCAATAGCATAAATTATATTTCCTTTTCCGTGCTCTTCTCTCAATCGTTCGGCTTCTGCACGGAAGAAACTGAATAATACTAAACGACGGACTCCGCTACCTCTTTTATTCAGAGGGATATCGTCATCACCACTTAAAGAGAGTTTAAATAAACTGTCCCATTTAGGATCAGACTTAAAGTTAGGTTTTAATTGAGATGCTAATGAGCTATCAAAATCAGCAAGTTTTATAATTGTCCTATTAGCTACATCAACCGTTCTAGCTTTAACTTTATCCATAACAACATTAAGCTCATCTTGTACTTCTTTTAGCGCTTGCTTGATTGCAACTTTAAGAGGATCTTGTACTTCAGAATCTTCATCTGTAGATGGGCGATCAGCACGAAATAAGGCATATTCTGGTAGATATTTTACCAATTGCTCCCAAATGGTTTTGGCATCACCCTCTCTATCAAGTTGAAGTTCAACTAATTTTAACTCTGGATTGTCAAATGTTGCCCAAATGGCTTGCCTTAAGGCTGTATTAGATCTTTTGTCGATAGTTGAATCAATTTTTACTGCTTCACCTATCTTTTTCAAGTCACCATTCTTTTTAGTTAGCAAGTTGTCTATATCTTTCGCCGTTGGATGTTTTGATGTGTCAACACTTTTCCGGACACGTTGTTAAGCAACAATTTGCTGCAGTTCGTAATTAACCGGAGACAAATACCCATTGGCAGAATGGCGTCTTTGGCGGTTATAAAATACCTCAATATATTCAAATATGGCTA
>CAIXDX010000081.1 GCA_903918335.1 uncultured Methylococcaceae bacterium
GGTCAAAATCTGGCCAGAGCGTAAAGGTAAAGTACATTTCAGTATAAGCTAATTGCCATAACATAAAATTACTTACACGTTGTTCACCGCCTGTTCTTATAAACAGATCAGGTTCCGGTAGTCCCGCTGTTGATAAATGTGCATTTATCAATTCTTCAGTGATCTTTTGTTTTTCTAGAGTGCCTTGCGCCATTTTATCAATGACCTGTTGGGTAGCCTGACATAAATCCCATCGACCACCATAATTAACAGCTACAACCAGTGTTAAAGCAGTATTATCCTGAGTTTTCAGCTCGGCTTCTAGCATTTTATCTTGTAATTTTTCAGAGAATGCCGATCTATCGCCTATAAATTTTAAACAAACATTTCGTTCATCAAGACGATTTATTTCTCTTTGTAATGAAGTCATAAAAAGAGCCATTAGCAAGTTAACTTCTGACTCCGGTCTACGCCAATTTTCACTACTAAACGCAAATAAGGTCAAGACTTCAACCTTATTATTAGCGCAATATTCCACAACTTTTCTGACAGATTTAACACCAGCTCTATGCCCAATTGCCCGAGGCATAAAACGTTTTTGCGCCCAGCGCCCATTGCCATCCATAATGATAGCAATGTGCCTAGGCATATTTGTGGAAAAAATATCAGAAGTAACAGACACTATTTATGCCTTAAATAGATAAGAGATCAGCCTCTTTTGCTTCTAATAATTTTTCAATATCCTTAATGAATTGATCAGTAATTTTTTGAATCTTTTCTTCACCTGACCTTGCTTCATCTTCGGAAATTAATTTTTCTTTTAAAGCTTCCTTGATTTCAGAATTTGCATCACGGCGAATATTTCTGATCGCCACACGACCATTTTCAGATTCTGCTTTAACAATTTTGACCAAACTGCGACGACGCTCTTCCGTTAATGCAGGTAAAGGAATACGAATAGTCATACCGTTTGTCGAAGGATTTAGACCTAAATCAGACTTCATAATTGCTTTTTCAATCGCTTGAACCATGCCTTTTTCCCAAGGCGTAATCGTTAAAGTACGTGCATCTTCAACGGCTATATTAGCAACTTGAGACAGAGCAGACTCTGATCCATAATAAGATACATTAATCTGATCTAATAAACTGGGATGAGCTCTACCTGTTCTAATTTTTGAAAACTCATGCTTTAATGCTTCAATGCTTTTTGCCATCCGGGTAGCTGCATCTTGTTGAATATCACTAATCATCAATTTGTTCCTCGCTCAATAAGAGAGCCTATCTCTGCGCCCATCATCAATCTCATGACGGCACCTTTTTCAAAAATATTCATTACACGCATGGGCACATTATTATCTCTACATAAAACTAGAGCTGTTGCATCCATCACGTTTAAACGTTGATCAAGCGCTTCATCATAAGTTAAGCGTGAATAAAATACAGCATCCTTCACTTTTTCAGGATCTGCAGAATATACACCTTTAACTTTAGTTGCCTTAATCATTAAATCGGCATTAATTTCAATCGCTCTTAAACTAGCCGCGGAATCAGTCGTAAA
>CAIXDX010000082.1 GCA_903918335.1 uncultured Methylococcaceae bacterium
CTTCAGCCTTTGCTTCTGCAGCCGCTTGTTCTTTAGCCTCTTGCGCCGCTTTCGCCGCCGCTTCTTTAGCCGCCTCCGCTTTCGCTTGTTTAGCGGCTTCAGCCTTTGCTTCTGCAGCCGCTTGTTCTTTAGCCTCTTGCGCCGCTTTCGCCGCCGCTTCTTTAGCCGCCTCCGCTTTCGCTTGTTTAGCGGCTTCAGCCTTTGCTTCTGCAGCCACTTGTTCTTTAGCTTCTTGCGCCGCTTTCGCTGCCGCTTCTTTAGCGGCCTCAGCATCCGCTTTTTCCTGCTCTATTTCTTTTGCTTCTTTAGCTGTTTTTTCCTTAACAGCCTCAGCTTCTTTAATTGCCGCCGCTTCTTCCTGAAGACTTGCCGTATCAATCATAGTCGCATGAATAATCTCTGAAGCCGCCTCCTCTTTAGGCGTAGGCTTATAAAGCGCACTTAAGACAAACAAGCCCAATAACGTTAAATGTAACGCGATCGCTAATAACGTAGGCCGAGTAAATCTATTCTTTTTTTCCATCTAATTTATTTGTCTTCAGGCTTCGTCATTAAACCCACTGTTTCAACACCCGCATTTTTTAAAGACGCCATTACAGTCACTACAGTACCGTAACTAACACCTTTATCCGCATTAATTAAAACTTTCGTTTTTGGCTGATTAGACAAAATAGCCGCAACCTTAGCATTGATTTCTTCAGGTATAACAGGGGAATCATCGTCATTATTAGACTTAATAAAGAACTCACCCGATTCTTTAATGGATATAACAATCGGTGGCGTATTGCCATCCCCCTCAGACTCAACCGTTTTAGATTCTGCTTGAGGTAAATCGACTTCGACACCGGTTTGCAACATAGGCGTGGTTACCATAAAGATGATCAACAACACCAAAGTCACATCAATGTAAGGTACGACATTGATTTCTCCCATAGGACGTCTACGCCCATTTTTTCTACCTATTGGAGCACTCATTTTTGATGCGCCTGTCTTTGTAATAAAACCACAAATTCTTCAACAAATAACTCATAGCGCCCAACCAATCTATCTAAACGGGTAGAAAAACGGTTATAAGCAATAACAGCAGGAATCGCGGCAAACAAACCAATTGCTGTAGCAATCAATGCTTCAGCAATACCTGGAGCCACCTGAGCCAACGTTGCTTGCTTAACATTACCTAGGGCCATAAATGAATTCATAATCCCCCAAACAGTACCAAACAAACCAATGTAAGGGCTAATAGAACCTACTGTTGCTAAAAATGATAAATGTTCATCTAGACGTTCTAATTCGCGTGATAATTCGATACGCATCGCTCGTTGAGCACTTTCAACCTGCACACCCGGTTCAACATTGCCCGCTTGACGCATTCTTGAAAATTCTTTGTAACCCGCTAAAAAAATCTTCTCTATTCCTTCTGGCTCAAAGTCTTTTGCCGATAATTTTCTATACAAATCAGCGAGAGCAACACCAGACCAAAACTGCTCTTCGAATTCATCGGTAATTTCAATCGCTCGATTGAGTTCTTTACGCTTAGAAAATATAAATGTCCAAGATGCCAATGATGCTGAGAACAGCAAAAACATAACAAATTGCACCACAAAACTAGCATCTTTGACTAAATGGAAAATAGATAAATCAGTATTCATTCTTTAACAGCTCTAGTAAGTTTTCAGGAATTTCTTTAGGTCGTAAGGTTTTAGCGTCTAAACAAGCAATACGAACCGTGCTTTTGCATAGAACGTCATCCCCTCGGGTGATGGCTTGTTCAAACGTAACGCTTACCTTTTTAGCCAGCACCACTTCGGCACTCACCAAAATTTGTTCATTAAACAAGGCAGGACGAAGATAATCCACCTCTATAGATCTAACAGCAAAAATTATACCGTTTTTTGCAATTAAATCATCTTGCTCAAAACCCAAAGCCCTGAGCATCTCCGTTCTGGCTCGCTCAAAAAACTTCAAGTAATTAGCATAAAAAACCACACCGCCCGCATCGGTATCTTCATAATAAACCCGGACCGGCCAATAAAACGTCTTAAGCGACATAGACAATCTTCAATAAAAAACAACTAACATGATTTACGACTGGCATAAAACATATCATTCAAAAAAATCTTCAAGATCGCCCATTTGCTTGGGAGCGGGTAATCCAAAATGAAGATACGCATTACGAGTAACAACGCGTCCACGCGGCGTTCGCATGATAAAACCTTGCTGTAATAAATAAGGTTCCAGGACATCTTCGATAGTACCCCGCTCCTCACTGATGGCCGCCGCCAAAGTATCCAAACCTACCGGGCCGCCATCAAAGTTTTCAATCATCGTTAATAGTAGCTTACGATCTAAGGCATCAAAACCATTATTATCCACTCTCAGCATATCCAAAGCGTGTATAGCTGCTACTTCTGTAATGGTGCCATCACCTTTGACTTCGGCATAATCACGCACACGCCTTAATAATCTGTTCGCAATTCTCGGGGTACCTCGAGAACGCCTAGCAATCTCATGTGCACCTTTTTGATCCATGGCAATGCCCAATACAGAGGCAGAGCGCGTCACGATACTCGCCAACTCATTAATTGTGTAAAACTCTAAGCGTTGCACAATACCAAAACGATCACGTAACGGCGAAGTTAATAAGCCAGCTCTTGTCGTAGCACCAATTAATGTAAAAGGAGGTAAATCTAGTTTAATTGACCGAGCCGCAGGCCCTTCGCCAATCATAATATCTAACTGATAATCTTCCATAGCAGGATAGAGGATTTCTTCAACAGCAGGATTTAATCGATGTATTTCATCAATAAACAACACGTCGTGCGCTTCAAGATTAGTTAAAAGCGCTGCTAGATCACCTGCTTTATCCAATACCGGCCCAGAAGTTTGACGAATTTTAACACACATTTCCGCCGCAATGATATTGGCCAAGGTCGTTTTACCTAGGCCTGGTGGCCCAAAAATAAGCACATGATCCAATGCTTCTTGGCGCCTTGTTGCCGCTTGAATAAAAATCTCCATTTGGGCGCGCAATTCTTTTTGGCCCACATAATCCGCCAACTTTTTAGGACGAATGGCTCGATCTTGGCGCTCTTCGTCAATATTGCTTCGTGCAGTGATTAATCGATCACTTTCAATCATCTAACCGCACCTTGTAAGGCCAAACGAATAATATCTTCACAGGTTTTATCATCTGCACTAATATTTTGTACCATCTTACTCGCATCCATAGGTTTATAGCCCAAAGAACATAAGGCACTGATGGCTTCTTGTTTTGGATTAGCAACAACCGATCGACTACCCGCTTCATGAGCCGAGGTGACCGCCGATGACTCACCCAATTCAGGTAATCGATCACGCATTTCAATGACTAAACGCTCCGCTGTTTTTTTACCGACCCCCGGTAACCGCACTAAGGCTTGCGTGTCATTATCATGAATACAACGATGAAACTCTTCTGCACTTTGTCCAGACAATATCGTTAACGCCAACTTAGGGCCGACACCATTCACTTTGATTAACGTTCTAAACAAGCTACGTTCAGCTTCAGCAGAAAAACCAAACAAAATATGAGCATCCTCTCGAACCACCAAATGCGTGTGTAACTTAATTTCTTGATTTAAAGCCGGAAGGTCATAAAACGTGGTCATCGGCGCTTCTACCTCATAGCCAACGCCATTTACATCCAATATTAAAAAAGGGGGTGCTTTATGCACTAATTTACCGCGTAAAAACCCGATCATCTCGTCATACCCTGTTTAGCTAACATGCTTGCAGTTTGCTGATAATTACCATGACAAATAGCGATAGCTAAGGCATCACTGGCATCTAAAGATAGTTCACCCTGTACATTTAACAATATTTTTACCATATGTTGTACCTGAGTTTTATCAGCGGCCCCTTTTCCGACGACCGCCTGCTTGACTTGCCGGGCCGCATATTCATAAACAGGAATAGGTTGAGTTTGCACGGCACAAATTGCTGCGCCACGCGCTTGGCCTAATTTTAATGCCGAATCCGCATTTTTATGCATAAACACCTGCTCAATCGCCATGTGTTCCGGCTGATAGTTATCGATAATTTCTATGAGCCCATCAAAAATCTGCTTAAGCCGATCAGGAAAGTAATCCCCTTTAATTTTTATACTGCCACTGGCTATATAGCGATAGCCTCGAGAGGAGTTTTCTATAATGCCATAACCCGTTAATCTTGAACCTGGATCTATCCCTAAAATTCTCATCAAGTCTCTGTGTTTGAATTATAAAACATGTTCTAAAACAAACAATAATGACGGATCAGTACTATAAAAATCTGCATTTTCTCGCACAATATCTCTATCAGCCACGCCCCCAAAACCGATCACATAAGCACCCGCCTGTTTCGCTTCTAAATCTGTTTTACCATCACCAATCATCACCAGGGAGGCAGATTTTTTCAATCCAGCTACCACAACCGCTTTACCTCCGGTTCTAGCTAAGGGTGAATCTTGATCAAATCCAGCATAAGCCCCTGTCGCATCAAAATACACATCAACCGCATGCACATGACTTTCAGGCAAACCTAAATAAACCGCTAAAGGCAACAAGGCTTGCCTCAAACCACCACTAATAATATGAACAGTCTTACCTTGTGCGATTAAGGTACTAAACACCTCTTTAACACCCGACACAATCTCAGCTATATACAAATCTGCCACCCACTCTATGCTCGCTTTATCGGGTTTAATCAATGACAAACGTCGATCATAAATAGCTTCTAAAGGTAACTCTCCATTCATAGCCGCATCGGTTAACTTAGACATTTCTGCCCCCATGCCGACTCTTCGCGCCAACTCATCAATCCCTTCTATTTTGCTTAAAGTGCTATCA
>CAIXDX010000083.1 GCA_903918335.1 uncultured Methylococcaceae bacterium
AGGTTTATTTAAACCATTTATTACATAATAAAAGAGAAACAATAAAACATCCTAAAGCTAATGCCATGAATAACCACTCAATTTAAATACTGGCATGAAACTAGCTTAAAGCTTTCTGTAACAAATATCTAGCATTACCCCAAGCAAAATATCATTATCAATTTAACTTATTACCCTAACCGACTTTACTTTTTTGCCTATCGTTTACAATCATGCGACATACAACAATCAGAACAACAGTCACAAAATTACTGATAGGTTTTCTTTTATTAAGCCCTCAAGTCCAAGCCCAAACTGTCTCTCTTGATGAAGTTATCTCTATTTTCTACCAAAGAAACCTAGATCTCATTGCTGCACGATACAATATAGACCAATCGTTAGCTGATGCCATCGTAGCTTCGGCCATTCCTAATCCAACGGTCAGTTTTCAATTAGGCGAACTTAGCGGGTCTAACCTAAATAAAGGCTCCACTGCAACAGGTTGTAATCATAGCTCTAATGTATCTTGTGGTCCGGCAGAATATTACACTTTCAGTCAGTTAATTGAGGTGGCTGGAAAGCGGGGGCTTCGCATGGAAAGCAGTGCCTTTGCTACCCAAGCCGCGGAAAATGATTTTCGTGACGCTATACGCATCTTCACTAATATAGTCAGAAACAGTTATTATCAATTACTGCAAGCGCAAAAATATCGAGACCTTACTCAAGAAATTGTCGATCATTATCAAACGATAACCGCTGCAAACAAGCTGCGTTTAAACAGTGGCGATATATCAGAATCAGACTTTCTACGAGTCAAGATGGAAAGTATTCGTGCCGAATCAGATTTAGATAATGCTCAATCCGCTGTTACCAGTGCACAAGCTGACCTGGCTGTCGTACTTCGTTGGCCAGAAAAAAGCCTACAGTTTGAAGCGCAAGAACAATGGCCAGATGCTAAAGATCTTACGTTAAATCTAAACAAAGAAGAACTAACCAATAAAGCCCTACAAGAAAGACCCGACTTACAAGCTGATAAATTGCGAGCCGAACAAGCAGATAAACTATTAGATCTAGCTCAACGCCTAAAATATCCTGATGTAACTGTCACAGGGGGCTATGCTAGAGATCCTAGTAATAATGCACTCGACTCTGGCTTCGTTGGTTTAAGCGTGCCTTTACCTGTGTTTTATCAATACAAAGGTGAAGCAGATAAAGCCCAAGTTAATCTTAATCAAAATAAACTTAAAGCCGAGCAAACAGAACTAAGCGTCCGAAACGATGTCATTAGCTCTTTAGCCACATGGAATAGTGCCGACAAAATTGTGCAGCGCTTTAAAAAAGAATTATTAACCGATGCTCTGTCAGTTAGAAATAGTTCAGAGCTTGCCTATAATAAAGGCGCTAATAGCGTATTAGATTTTATAGAAGCGCAACGTAGCTACAAAAATATTATGCATGACTATTATGCTGCAGAAATTAATAGGGCTAATGCTTATTATGATTTAAAAAAGTCTTTAGGCATTGAAACCATTCCTGAAGCAACCTCAAACAGCACCTCTAATTAACTTTAGCTTCCTAAGAAGCTAAACGTAAACTGGTTATATAAATGATTAAAATGATGCAATCCGATATTAGAAAAAAACTTAACTATTGCCTACTCTTATCGATAGCCTTATTAACTGCATGTTCAGAATCCACTGACAAAAAACCAACGATAGCAGCCACACAAAGAATACCTGGCATGGTGCAATTAGCACCAAGTTCGCCTAAAAAAGCTTACATTAAAACGACTAAACTGAGCTTAACACAACACCCTTTAATGGAGCCACTCACTGGCAAAATTACCTATAATGAAAATGTCACCTCTAGAATAAGTTCACCTGTTGCAGGACGCGTTGTTTCCTCGCCTCTTCCCTTAGGTTCTATAATTGAAACAGGCGCGAACTTA
>CAIXDX010000084.1 GCA_903918335.1 uncultured Methylococcaceae bacterium
ATCCTCCGCTTGCATTTGGTCAATTAATTCCCAAGTAGACAAGGCCTCGGCTTCAGATATTTTTTGTATGGCGTAGCCAACATGAATTAATACATAGTCTCCAATTTGGATATCGTCGTCTTGTAATAAAGTTAAACTCACGTCTCTCATAACGCCATGCGTCATACATTGAGCGGTATTTGCTTCAATCTTGGTAATTTGCATGGGTAAGGCAAGACACATATTTTTACCTAAGATGAGTGGTTAGAGGGATAGTGATTTGCTGTTGATGAGTAATGGATGTATTTATTGGTAGAAAAAGTCATCTTCTTCATTAATATCTAAGTCTAGTGTTTCGCCAGGAATGCGTTTTTCTTCCATAATCCATTCCCCTAAATCAATTAAGCGGCAACGATCACTACAAAATGGCTTGAACTTGCTTTCAGAACACCATACAACCGCACATTTGCAGGTTGGGCACTTTACGGTAAGTGGTGATTTTGATGTTGACATTAGAATAAACAGCGCGTCAGACTGAAATGGATATCTTGTAGGCTTTGAACAGGTGAGCCATTTTCTGGATTGATTTCCATAAAGCGTATATTACATCGGTGCTTACCGCCACTAATCTCTGCATAATAGGGTAAAGATTTATCAATCTGTACACTGATCAATTGAAACGGTTGATTCTGGTCTAAAGCAATTTGAAAAAAACCCGCGGTAGCCGTTTGTGGCTCTGGCGAACAACTACCTCTTATAAAATTTAGGATATAAGTTATTGCCGTATTCACATTCATAAAAGGTTTGCTCCAAGTTTCTAGGTCCTTGATGCAATGTTCATCATCTTGGCTTAGCCAATAATGGAATTCTGGGATGTCAAAGGAGCAACTGCCACCGGGTATTGAACTGCGTTGAGCAATGTTTTGTAGTAACGCTTTCTTTGAATTGGCTCCGTTCATTTTTTCACTCAAGCCATGCAGTTTTTTTGTTATATCCTCTAATTGATCAAGAATAGCTTGTAATTTTATTTTATTGACGCCTTCACTGTTAGCAATTTTCTTCAGAATTGTATTTTGACGCGTTAGTTCTTTTAATACTTCTGATCTAATATCAGTGCGTTTGAATATAGACATAATGTCTAATAGCACGCTAATAGCTGCGCGCTTGTCATTCATGTTGGGGTTTGCTGTAAAGTAAATAAATTGGTTGAACAGATGTTCGAGTCTTATGAAAACACGTATTTTTTCATTGAGTGGAAATTCATAAATTATGGCGTTATTCACAAAAAAATTTTCCTAGCTATTGCTTTTAGTAACGTACAAATTGTGCAGTTTTTTAACATCTTCCGCAAGCACATCCTGTGTATTTATATTATTTAATAGATCATCTGCATGTTCGATTCTGAAATCTCTAGATACTTGACTGTTGATGATATTGTAAATAGTGTTAAGTGGCATAGTCTCTCGATTTAGAAGTCTTTTAATTTGGACTTCAACCGGACAATCTACGACTAATACTCTGTCAACTAAAGAGGTCCATTGCGTTTCAAATAGTAAAGGTACACAGATAATGCAATAAGGGCCGTTTAACTGCTTAACTTGGTATTGAATTGTTTTGTATATAAGAGGGTGCAGTAAATCCTCTAACTTGCTTTTTTCAGCGGGATTATTAAAAACAAGCTCTCTTAAAACTTTTCGGTTTAACGAACCGTCCTCTTTGAGAACACGATCACCAAAAAGTTCCCTGATCGAATTTAGTGCAGGTTGACCAACAGCCACTAATTCATGCGCTATAACATCGGCGTCAATAATAGGCACATTGTGTTCTTGAAATAAAAGGGTGACCGTTGATTTACCACAAGCAATACCTCCTGTTAAGCCAATCTTTAACATCTGTCTATAGACCAAATGAGGCAAAATAAAATTGATTCAGTTCGGGGCCCCATAAAAGTGCTAATAATCCCGCAACAGCCAAGTAGGGGCCAAAAGGGAAGGGGGTTGAATGATCTCTTTTACCCAGAGATATCATGATGAGTCCGATAACGGTACCCACTAACGAGGATAGTAATATGATCAGCGGCAGAGTTTGCCAGCCTAACCAAGCCCCAAAGACAGCGAGTAATTTAAAATCACCATAACCCAGTCCCTCTTTACCCGTTAGACGCTTAAATACTTTAACAACAGTCCATAGACTTAAGGAACCGAAAATAGCGCCAAAGATACTGGATGAAGTATCACTAAAAATATGAAAT
>CAIXDX010000085.1 GCA_903918335.1 uncultured Methylococcaceae bacterium
TACCCATTGTTGCAATGATTTATCAAAAAACGCATGCAATAAATCATTTGGCGGCTTGGGTACATCATCAGTGTAACCATACAGCGCACCGTCAGGAGCGCGTAACGCAAACCATCGTGCTGTCGGTAATGCAAGTATAGCAACGAGTATCATAGATAAGACGAAGCCCGCCCAATAATTAAGACTTTTCATCTACTAAAACCGAAAATATAAAAAGGGAACATAATCAGAACTAACAATGGCGCTAGCAGACAATAAAATTAGTATCAAGGAGGCTAAGAATTGAATTGCCATATCTCGCACACGTTGCACAGACATAGCTTCTGTCCATGCCGCACAAAATGCAAAAGGGTATCTTGCGTGTAAAAAAGGTAAAGACACACACCCCAAAATAGTAGCCAAAGTGATTGTTATCACATCACGATTACCAATCACTAATCCCCATGGCGGCAAGCTAGTTTGCATTTCTGTGCCCTGTCCGAACATTGCCCACAGATACCCCATGGCATGATGCAAAGAAGGCGAACGGAAAAATACCCAACCTACCATTACAATGAGTAATGTAATAATTTGACTCATAACGCCAGGCAGGACAAACTCTTTAAGCCTACTTGTGGACAATGCACGTTCAATGCTGAGAAATAATCCATAGTAAGCACCCCACGCAAGAAAGTTCCAACTCGCTCCATGCCAGAACCCCGAAATAAGAAATACTATCCATAAGTTAAGGTACATCCGCGGCGTAGAGACACGATTTCCACCCAAAGGGATATATAAATAAAGGCGCATCCAATTAGACAAAGATATATGCCAACGCTGCCAAAACTCCGTTACACTTCTTGAGATATAAGGTCGATTGAAGTTTTCTGGGAACCGAAACCCCATCATACGACCTAAACCAATCGCCATATCCGAATAACCAGAAAAATCAAAATATATTTGTAGAGAATAAGCAACAATACCCAGCCACGCAAAAGCACAGGATAAACCTTCTGGTTGGAAATCGAAAATTTTGCCAGCCACAATCCCTAAAGGGTCAGCGATAATTAACTTTTTTGCAAGACCAATGCTGAAGCGTAAAAAGCCAGTCAGAAACCCTCCCACAGTATGATTTCGATCATGAATTTGCTGCCCGATGTCGTGATAACGAATAATGGGGCCGGCGATTAATTGCGGAAACAAGAATATGTACAGTGCGCAATCAAAGAAACCACGCGGCGGTATTGCCCGGCCTTTGTAGCTGTCAACCAAATAACTGATGCGATGAAAAGTTATGAACGAGATACCCAAGAGTAGCGGAATGTTTGGCGGCTTGATAGAAAACCCCACCCAAGGTTCGAGCGGATTTATAATCGCAGTGACGATAAAATCCAGGTATTTCGAGGCGATCAATGCGGCGACGTTTAATGAAATTGCAGCTACGAGTAACCAGTATTTGGTACGGTGGCTATAAGTTGAATCCGGGGCGGCTGCGAGCGAGATCCTGTAGTCGACAAAGGTGCCCGCGATAAGAGCAAAAACAAATAGCGGTTCACCCCAAGCAAAGAACACAATACTACCCGTCAACGCAATAAGATTCTTAATATGCGTTGAGCGAGGAGAAAGATAGTAAGCCGCAAGAAAAACTGGAAGAAATACAAATAAAAATAATGGGGAACTAAAAAGCACTTTACACCTAATTAATTATTTTTGTTTATTTATGAATTATTATCTACTATAACGATTTCAGCAATAGTCAGTGTAATGGCGCCCGCATTTCACTTCGTAAA
>CAIXDX010000086.1 GCA_903918335.1 uncultured Methylococcaceae bacterium
ATTAGCCATATTTGAATATATTGAGGTATTTTATAACCGCCAAAGACGCCATTCTGCCAATGGGTATTTGTCTCCGGTTAATTACGAACTGCAGCAAATTGTTGCTTAACAACGTGTCCGGAAAAGTGTTGACACATCATTGCTATTATAAAATACGTTATAAGGCGGGGTAAATCCTAGCCACTATTGGATTCTTTGCTAAAATCAGGACGGGATATGAAAGTTTTGATCAGTGGTTTTATGATTACAGAATTTACCTAAAATGAAACGATCACACTCAACTAATCGAGTTTTATAGCATAAAACACATCTATTTAAGCGTCGCTGATATCTTAGATAAGCTGAAATTATAAGGTGGTCAATACGTTCTGATGGCGTTATTTGTTGTTGAACTTTTAGAGCAACATATAGAAGCCTAGCTTGATTGATTAAGATGTCATTGTCCATGTTTTATCCTCTGGCTAGCATCCTATCACAACGCATGAATCATAAGCGTGACAGTTCTGTGACATTAATGAACTAGTTTAAGACGTTAGCTCTACCTTTGTAATATCTTATTTCTACAACACCTGCTGACTTACTAGTCACAATTGGAGGTGGTAGTGTCATAAAAAAGTCCTCTCGGCTGCTTCTTTCAACTACCGTGACAAAAACATAGTCTGGTTTGAATGATTCTACTAATTTGGTAAGCAAAGCTGGATCAACAACGCGGTAGTGAATCTGTAATGTTTGGGTAAAGGTTGCTGCCATATAGGGGGACATTGCCATTCCAAAAGAGTCCCGTAACCACAAAACTTTCTTTTTATTCAAAGCGTTTTTTGACTTCACAAGCAAGGGATGTCTTCGAGCGCGAATCGGTGGATTATCACCCGAAGAATTTAAAACATTTGTTTCAAAGTCATATTGTTCAGTTTCGATGACGCTTGGAGTATCTATTTTTACATTGACTTCATGCTCTACAAGAAATCGATTCAGTCTTAAGATATTAGCTAAATCACCACCACTTCTTTCGGTAATATTTAAAATATGAATATCTTTATCAGAAAGAAATTGAAGAGATTCTTCGGCGGCTAGTGCGTTAGTAAAGGCGCGAAAGGCTATCCATGCCCCGAGATTATTCCAGTGACTATCAGTTTGATAGTAAAGTGGGGTGTTAAACTCAGTCTTAGCTGCTTTTAATGCTGATCTAGTATCAACATAACGTCCGGTTTTATCATAAGCCAATAGATTGTTTGTCACCGAGTTAACATCAGGTAATATCCCATTAGGGAGGTACTCGGGGTAGATTGTGTTTTTATCAGGACCAATTATTACTTTGTAGTTACGTATACCTTTGCTGCGAAACCATTGTTCCCAGGCTCTTGTTGCAAGACCGATATTCTGTGCATCTAATAAATCTTTAGCATTAGTGTCGCTAGGAGTGTCTGTAGTTGCATGAGTATTAACTAAATATAGCCAGTTATTTTTACCAATGATTACCTGACTTGGTTCTGTAGAGATGCCATAAAAATAGAAAAAATGATTAATATAGGGGAGTAAATAATCGACACTATATAACGTTTTCTTTTTATCTCTAACTATATTCTGATGGATATTAATTATGGGCAGAATAGCTAAAGTTAGTAGTGCTAACGTGATAAAGATATAAATCTTTTTTTTCATGTATTTAATTTAAAAATTAAAATAAAGAAAGACTTGGCTTTTAGTTATCATTATGGAATACATTGCTATACAAAATAATAGAAAAGCAGCTGATAGCTTTCTATTACTTAGCCTCTCTTTCATTAATTCAAAGGAGTTTTTTTGGCTAATAATATAAAAAGCCAATAAGACAGATATCAAACAAAGGATATTTGCCGCTAAAGTACGGGGTAACCATTCTAGCAAATAGACTGAGCTTGTTCCGCCCCAAGTTCCTTGACTCGTCAATGTGGCTTGATGATTTAAGATTGAATTTATGTTCGTCATGCCTATTATTATTCTTAAAGCATCATCTAAGTTTTTAGCTCTAAAGAATACCCATGTAAAGTTAATAAAGTTAAATGTAAGTAACCAAGCTATGGGTTTAGGCAAGTAGAATCCTAGGCTGTTCCATAAGCGATGTGTCACTAATGCTAACCCGTGCAAAGTCCCCCATATAACAAACATCCAACTTGCACCATGCCATAATCCACCCAATATAAAAGTAATCATTAAGTTTAAATAAATATGGATAGTTGAACATCGATTGCCACCTAAAGGAATGAAGAGATAATCCTTCAAGAATCGGCTTAGTGTGATATGCCATTTTCGCCAAAATTCTTTTATATTTAACGCCTTATAAGGGGAATTAAAGTTTATGGGCAACCAAATGTTAAATAAAAGTGATGCTCCAATTGCCATGTCACAGTAACCGCTAAAATCAAAATAGAGTTGGAAGGTATACGAAAGACTGGTGCACCAGGCACTAACAAAATCAAGATTGATTCCGTTGTCAAATCCAAAATTTGCCCATACAGAAAAAGTATCTGCAATTATTACTTTTTTGAATAGTCCAACGCTAAAAATAAATAGTCCTGATAATACATTTCGATAGCGAACAACTAAGGACCAACGCGAATCAAATTGAGACATCATTTCGCGGTGATGTAAAATCGGCCCCGCTATTAAATGAGGAAAATAGGTAACAAATAAGGCATAGTTGATGAAGTTATATTCCTTAACTTCACCTTTATAACTATCGACTAAGTAAGCGATTTGTGTAAAGGTAAAAAAGCTGATACCCAACGGTAAAACTATTTTTGGAATATCAATGCTTGAAGAAAATATGACATTAGTATTATCTATTAGGAAGTTAAAATACTTGAAGTAGGCAAGTAAAATAAGGTTAATTGAGATACTAAATATCAAAATAAGACGGCGTGAAAATCGAAAATTTTTCGATTTCTTTTTGGAAAAGCTAGAGCCAATAGCATAGTTGAAAACTATTGATCCTAAAAGAAGGGGTAGATAAGCGAAATTCCAGGATATGTAAAAAAAGAGACTAGCTGCGACTAACCAAGCTTTACCTACCCAAATAAGTCGTTTTTGATTTAGCCAAAAGTAAACAATAAATGATACTGGCAAAAACAAGAAAACAAAAAATGGAGTGTTAAAAAGCATAATTATTACTATCTAAAGACGGACTGCGTTAACTGCGAGTTCTAGAAAATAGTAGACGATTTACATTCTATATCATTGTAAAGCTACAAAAAAATTTTATTATTAATTTCATGGTTTTTTTGTAAGACGTTGTAATCTCTAATGACAATGATTTGATAGAAGAGTTACTCTAAGATACAAACAAAATGTGTAAACATTGTGATTTATATATTTAAAAGTGAGTAAAACATTCCTACTGCGAAGAAAAAACGAGCTGAGTACGCTTATAGAGGCGCGTTTAAGGTGTGTTTTTGTTGGTTATTATTGTAATAACATTCTCGGTCAAAAATCGTCGCGCATAAAAAAAGCCCCTACGAGGAGGAGCTTTTGAAATTACACTTTAAATAATCAAGATTTATTGGTAAATCTATTTTAATGATTGGACAGATTAAATATCTACTTTGTGATGCTCTTAGGTTAGTAAAAAATTAAATGTCCAGAGTGCTGTAAGTCTTTATTCTGGTAGGGTGTCAAAAAAGTAGTTTAATGCAAAGAACCCAAATTCTGACATGGGTATAGCAGAAAGCAATAGTGTTAAACCAAACCAAACAGCTTTTAATATTTCTTTATTACATTTATGCGGATCAATCAATGGAATTACCTCTGATGTTATAAGGGGGGGAGTCAGTAAATGTTGGTTGCGATGAGTAAATAGACCAATGTGTTTTCATTGATTGAGGATTTTTGTATGCATTCCAATTTTTCTATTTGCTAGAATTTTATCATTAAAAAATATTGATATTGTTACAGTTATATGACATTTTTGAGGGGATATACTTAAAAAAGTTAGTAAAAGATTGTCAATCTGCCTTGAATATTTGCTAGGTTTTTCTAAAATCAATCACCTAGACTTATTAACATAATTCTTTATCTGATTGTTCTTTTCATGATTTATTAATTTATGAAATTAAAGTATGAGGCTGAAGCTGAAAGAAACAGATGTTGATTAACAATATAGAAAAAGTATCGCGTTGTGCTTAATTAGTATTTTTTATTGGGCAATTTGTTTTTTACCTGTCAGTGGTAAACGATAGCGGGCAAAAATAGTATAAATTCTTTCCATTAGGGCTAATAGTAAAGGCGCTTTTTCTATAATAGGAACTAAATGTCTGTAGTAGGGTAGGTGTTTCCAAATGTGTAAGAAACCGACAACCCCAGATTTAATTTGATTGTTTTCATCAATAACATGCATGCGATCCATTGTTTGTTTATAAGTGAGTCCTGCGTCTGCTAAAGCGTCATTATCTTGACTAATATCAACCCAATTAATATTGCCAGCCTTATCTAGCTTTTTCATGGCTTTTATTTCAATATTACATATTGGGCACTCACCATCATGAAAGCAGGTTACTTTGGCAGTTGCGGTTTTTTTTATATCAGAGGGTATGTTCATTTGGGTAGCTACTATGAAGTTTTACTGTTTATATAATGCTATTATGCATCAGAAATAAAACTGTCAAGTTTCTGGTTATAAGTTTTATAGACATTAATGATTAATGTTTTCTGTCTTGAATATTGAAACTGTAACTAAACTTTATTTACACAAAATATTGGATATTTAGTTATTTATGTTTAAATCATCAGATAAGCCTTTAATTATGGGGATATTAAATGTAACTCCAGATAGTTTTTCAGATGGAGGATACTTTAACAACATCACTTCTGCATTGATACAAGTTGAAAAAATGTTGAATGAAGGCGCTGATATTATTGATATTGGCGGTGAATCAACGAGGCCTTATTCCCTTTCTGTGTCTTCTGGTGAACAAGTTCAACGGGTTATACCTGTTATTAAAGCGATTAGAAAACAATTATCAAGCACCGTACCCATTAGTATTGATACGCGTATCAGTTCTGTAGCAAAAATGGCTTTAGCTGAAGGTGCTGATATTGTTAACGATATTTCTGCAGGACAAAATGACCCCAACATCTTAACAGTGGCTGCACAGTATGATTGCCCAATTATACTGATGCATATAAAAGGCACTCCGCAAACCATGCAAAATAATCCAAGCTATAACAATGTCGTTTCTGATGTGTTTTCCAGTTTACAAAAAAGTGCAGAAAATGCAAAAGCGGCAGGTATTAAGCAGGAAAAAATTATATTAGATCCTGGGATTGGTTTTGGTAAAACTAGTGAGCATGATCTAGCGCTTTTAGCGTCGTTGAATCAATTTGTTAAAAGCGAATATCCTATTTTGTTAGGAGCCAGTCGAAAGAAATTTTTAAATAGTATACTCGCTTCAGATAAGCCTCAGGACTTAACACTTGCGACTTCTGTAACTACCGCACTAGCAGTTATGGCTGGTGTAAAAATAATTCGGGTTCATGATGTTAAGGAAAATAGACAAGCATTAGATGTTGCTTGGGCAATTAAACAAAGCTGATTAAAAAACAGTGGGAGAAGACTTTTGATGAGCGTACCTCTAGAATCAATAATTACCTGTCCGCATTGTGGCTATGCTGAAACGGAAATAATGCCGAGTGTAAGTCTTCATTCTGGTAAGGTGTCAAAAAAGTAGTTCAATGCAAAGAATCCAAATTCTGACATGGGTATTGCTGAGAGCAATAGTATTAAACCAAATCCAATGGCTTTTAATATGTCTTTTTTACAATTATGTGGGCCAATCATTAGAATTACCTCTGGTGTTATAAATTAATAATGCGCAATATGATGAATAAATTTTTTCTGAATCGTTTTTTGAATGGTTAAACCATGATGAAGTAATTTTAAAGCAAGGACTATGCCAGTATTTAGCTAAAGGATACTTGATCAACGCTTAAGCTCTCATTGAGCATATAGCTGTTGTTTAAACAGCAGATTAAGTTTATGGGGTGTTTCTGTAAGTACACTTAATCACGATTTTAGAAAAATACCTAGAAAGAATTCAATTTCCATCATCTGTTCTTATGTATGGGTTAACTATCAAATAAAATAATAGTTGCTGTGCTGGTCGAGCTTATGACCGGAATAATCTCTACGACTAAAAACCGTCAGGCACAAAAAAGGCCCCCTATGAAAAGGAGCCTTTATCATGTCTGCCGAAATACCATATTGGTGCATTAGTCTTCGCAAGTTCTCCCCAAATGTGAGCGTTGGTGTTGTTAATTCTAATTTATTTTCTGCATAAATTGACAAAGTGAGTATTACACTTGGAATTTTGATTTTTCTATTTGGAACAGATTTTAGTGTAGTGGTATTACAAAAATAGAGACTTATATAAGCTGGGTAATGCAAACCGATTGGATACGGCTATTTTATTTGTGAAATGGTCTCTTTATTCAAACTTTCTTCGTGAATAGCATTCATAATGGCTCTGATGAGGGTTTCAGAAAGGTGTTCATTTCTAGCGAGTTGAATATTCTTATTAAGGATTTCTTCAAATCTTTTGGGCTGCAGGGCTGGGATATTATGACGGGCTTTATAACGACCAATGGCTTCGACAACTTTCATTCGCTCTCCCAATATCTTAATCAATCGAGCATCTAGTTTATCAATTTTGATACGTTGGGTCTTTAAGCTTTCTTGTTCTGTATTACCTGCATAACAAGGCGATAAAAAAAGCAGGGTTGTTAATAAAATAGAAACTAGGTGCATTATGAATGAGTTACTCTTTAAGCCGTAATAGTTTTTGAGCACTTTCTGGGCCGCAGATCGGCAGATCTTTAGTATCAAGCAAACCAACTTGATTTAAAACACTCGCTTGATCCCAATAGATGTGTTCGTGCGCCACTTTTCTATCTTTAATCCCCACAATAACCACGACACCAATCTCAACTTTCTTGTCGGTGGGCGGTATGTTGGGGAGCATCCAATCAATAACTTCTGTGTGCGTAAATTGAATAACCAACTCTTCAACTATTTGTTGTTTGCCCACAGTTAAAGAAATACGGTGCATTTCTACATCAGGGGGAAAAAACTTACCTACTAGATGATTCTCATAAAAACGCTTAACGCCTGCGTAATCGTCACCACCCATCATATTGGGTACATTTAATAGATGAGGCGCATCAGTCATGGTTGACATGGTAGTAGTTAAATCACCCTGTAGTTCGGCATTAATATGCAGTTCTAAAAGATTAATGATTTCTTGTTCTGCTTCTGAATAAGTTGTTGTCATGATTAATCCTTAATTAAGAGGACAGCGGAATTATTCATAGTATAAAAGTGAGTAAAGTAAAACTCAGACTTGCCGGAATAATCCTCGTAACCAAAAATCGTCTGGCCTGATTTTCAATTACTGGTAAGTTTATAGTCAATCGGTATAGGAGGTAATTACATCATGAATAGTTTAGGTACGCAATATAAAGCTCTGGTGATAGGATCAAATGGTGCAATTGGTTCGGCATTTTTAACAGCGTTTAAAAATGATCTCAATTGTAGTCTGGTAGCTAGTTTATCTAGAACCACAGTGCCTGATTTTTCATTAGAAAGTGAAACATCCATTAGCGATTCGGCCAATTTTCTAGCCTTGAATGCACCGTTTCATGTGATTGTTGATGCTACAGGTGCTTTGATTATTGACGGGCATGGTCCGGAAAAACAATTAGCTAGATTAGATCCAATTCAATTAAGTCGTGCTTTTCAAATTAATACCATCGGACCGGCGCTTTTAATCAAGCATTTTGTGCCGCTATTGGATTCTGCTAATAGAGCAATTTACGCAAAATTATCAGCGCGGGTTGGTAGTATTAGTGATAATAAAAAAGGTGGCTGGTATGGTTATAGGTCGTCAAAAGCGGCTTTGAATATGATGTTACAAACCGCAGCGATTGAATGTAATCGCAGTAATCCAAATCTGGTTTTTGCTGCTCTTCAGCCTGGAACGGTGGCTTCTAAACTATCGGCTAAATTCGTCTCGCCAGAGCATTGTTTACCGGCTGTCGAGGCTGTTCAAGGCTTAATGTCCGCATTGGACGGCTTAGTGGCTAAAAGTGGTGCTTATTTTATTGATTATCGGGGTCAACCTATTGATTGGTAGGTGCTTAATTTATCTCAGGATACTTGTTCAATTAGTGTAGTGCGCGGCACATTCAATCATGTGATTAATAGTATTGTAAAGTGAATATTGCCGTTAGGTAAGACTGGAATAATACGACCAGTCAAAAAGCCTTCTGGCATAAAAAAAACCCCTATGAGCAGGAGTCTTTGGAATTCATGGTGCCCAGCGGCAGAATCGAACCATCGACACGAGGATTTTCAGTCCACTACAGAATTCGGTTTTTGTGATTTATCCTAATGAATCTCAGGTAGTTTCTCCTGTCTTTAATGGCCAGTTTTTGAGTGGTTTTGATCGGTAATATGAGTTTGAGTATCCTCACATAAGTCGACAGGTTGTGTTTCGGATGATGGTCAATAAAGTCTAATGTCTGGGATATTGAGCCATTGATTAATGGGGTAGGGACAGATATTTCTTATAAATTTATAGCTTCTAGGTATAAAAAAACCCACAAAATGCGGGTTTTTAGTAGTTACGCTGTTAAATTGCGATTATTTTTAATTTTATATCAGCTGATGCCGATCGCATTCATCCTCCTCATTACCGTTTAATAATGTCTTGAATTCTGAAGATCAAGTAGACTATTAACGATAGAGAAATTCTATATCAATAAAATTAATTTGTCCATGCTATTGCATAAATATTTTAGTTGGATTTTTGAGAAGATATTGTATGTAATAATTAAGGTTAGTGGTTTTAGGTAGTATTTCTACTTGCTCAGTTTGCTGATTAGAATCACCATAAGTTTGAAAGTTTTTACTTTCGAGCATAAAAATACGCTGATTAATATAACTTAGATATCTGGTAGTGCCCATGAAAATTCCAGTGATTGAATCAACAATCCAATGTCCATATTTCGGTCATGCTGAAACGGAAACAACGACGCCTGTCAGAATTTTTATGATTGCAAGTCTTGTGGTGCTTTGATCAAACCCAAGGAAGGGGATTGTTGTGTCTTTTTTCTTATTGGAGTGTTAAATGTCCACCTATCCAACCAAACAATAACTGCTGTGGTTCAGTTTAAGACAGGAATAATCCCCGTAAGCAAAAACCGTCGGGCATAAAAAAGGCCCCTATGAGAAGGAGCCTTTGGAATTCATGGTGCCCAGGGGCGGAATCGAACCGTCGACACGAGGATTTTCAGTCCTCTGCTCTACCGACTGAGCTACCTGGGCATATAATTATTATAGATTTTGTAGATGGTGCCCAGGGGCGGAATCGAACCG
>CAIXDX010000087.1 GCA_903918335.1 uncultured Methylococcaceae bacterium
TCGATGTACTTATTGCCTTTAATAGGATTATTTATAGGTGCATTTAGCACTGATAGATTTATAGAGGATACCACCGCCTATAAAGATTTTTGGGTGATATGCATTGCTTTTATCAGCTTTACTTTCTGTTTAATTGGCATTAAACGATGGTCAGCAACAACCCGCTATACTAATTCTATTAGCATTAAATCAACAATGCCATGTCGCCTTTAGTCAGCAGCACTGATAATAAATGGATTATAAGAAGTTAATCAACTAAAACAGAAAATGATTTCGACATTAATCCAAGGCCTTGCTGCCAAATTTCAAAACCACCTTCTACACTAATTAAATACCAAGTTGGGTCTATATAACTTCTTAAAGTAGCGTCTTTAACAAAGGCCTTGATATCTAAACCAGTAACCGTTGATTTACGATTAATGCTCTCATATGTTACTACATTAGTACTGCCGTTCCACCCTAACCAGATATTCCACAAACTTCCCGCTACAGATACTTTAGTTGCTATTATTTTGCCTAAAGGCTGAATATTACCTTGGTAAGCTAACCAAATCATTAATTCAGCACCATCGGGTTGACCGTTGGTTGTTGGAGTCTTATTAAACCAAACATCATACGACACGTCATAAACTCCAAGCTTAGGTTGAACAGTACTCCAACTGCTAATCGCATTCAAAATATTACTAACTTGTTTAGGCATTCCGCTTGATTTTAAATCTGTGCAAGATCCCCAGTGACAGCCTTTATTAATAAAAGAATAGCTTACTGGACTTGAATAAATCGGGGAGTTATCAACTGAATAGCTAATATTAAAATCTCCATTAGCGTCATTAACACTTATGCATTGTGAGGTACTTGACCCGTTCCAAACATTATTATGTACGGTATATACATTAGAGGTCGGAGTAACATTGATAGTGTCATATTGACCGCACTTAGTTAATTGAGCAGCAGAACTCTCTTGAATTAATAAAAGATTGCCCAATATCGCCAAAATAAGAGCAAGACGTAATAACAATTTTTGCATAAACATTCACTAAGTTATTTGTAATATCCATTGGCATCCTCAGTTTAATAATGAAGATTACCTCTATTCAGTTAGCGAGCCCCTAATATAACGGAGTTACTCTTAAATAAAGCAAAGACCTGAGTTTCTAATGCTAAGCCCATACATTCTGCACTGGTCTGGGTAATAATCACCACTAAACTATCACCGCTCGGTAATTGAACAACAACTTCTGCATCAATACCGTCTGTTTGAATACGTATCACTTTACCCGCTAAACAATTACGCGAGGAGAACTGATAGTCTACTTGATTAGTCACCAAGATAATCTCTGGATCGTTAATCAATAATATGACATCACTGTCTATGCTTAAATGAAATTTGGTAAGATCTGTTAAAGAGATAGCGGCAAAAACTTGTTCGCCGCCTTTTAACTTAACCACGACCTCCGCATTGACCGAGCCCTTTTCAATACCTGTAATCGTACCAAATAATTGATTAGTAGCACTGGTTTTGATGACTAAACTCTTCAGCAATAGTTGTACTGCGGGTTCTTCGGCTAGTTTATGATTGATATTTTCTAAGAACAGTTTATGCTCTTCATTAACACGGTTAAATAAATCTAATAGTGCATGTCCCGCAGTCGTTAAACAGGTACCACCGCCGTTAACACCACCTATCGATGTTGAAATTAAAACTTTAGGGGCAGAATTATTTGCCCGTTCTATGATTTGCCAAGCTCCTTTATAGCTAAGGCCTACTAATTTAGCCGCTTTATTAATTGAGCCAGAGCAATCAATCGCTCTTAACAATTCTATCATACGCGTATCCAGTAAACCTACTAATCGTAAGTCGCCTTCTACCCATCTGAATGGCTTATTTTTATTTGATTTTCTCGGCATTGGCTTTTTCATAGATATAAGTAATGTACAATTATATCCGAAATACTGAGCTTTTCGAGGATATACATCAAAGACGCAATAGGTTTTAAAATCTAATGCGCTTTAATGATGAATGAGTTTTAGTTACGACGTTCTTTAAGAAATAATGTGTTTATACGATCGACTCGGATGCGTGCTATTCACTAAAAGCAGTATTAATTGCAGTAATGCCGCGCCAGAAATTGCAAACAAACTTGCTACTAAGATCATTGTTTTTATAATTTTCATGCTCTATCCCCCTGTAGTTATTTGACTTCAGGACAAATAATCCACCTATTCAGCGGCTATATCAAGCAAATATTTCTTCTTAAACAGTTAATAGACTTAACATTTTTGTTGGCGTTGCCACTATGCAACAATACTTATGAGAAGCTAAAAAGAAAGGAATATCTAGGAATATAGCCTTAAAAAACGAATTTATAGAGTGAAAACTTGTTAGTTGTAAAAACACTACAAAGAATTCCCCCTAAAATGAGCCAATTTTTTTCAAAATTTTTAAAAATAATTGAATTTCTAAGGCAACGCTTGCCGACTTAAACAGTATTAATATTTATGAAGCACTATAAAAATTGATTGCACCTATTAATGGCGTACGCTGATTAATAGACAATTTAACAGAAAGCGTTCTCAGCATAGGTTCAAAACGTCCCTTGGCTTTAAAAGCTGACATAAACTGCCCTGATTGCATAGCGGGTAATATCTTTACTCCAATACCACCGCCAATAAATACACCACCGATAGCCAATGACTTTAAGGCTAAATTCCCAGCCTCAGCTCCATAAATTTCTACAAAGAGTCTTAGCGCTTCTACACAGATCGCTTCTTTACCGGCAAGGCCAAGTGCTGATATGACAGCATTTCTATCTTCATCGTCTGTTAATTGAGAAACGACTTTACAAGGCACTGCATTTTCTTGAGTACACAAAAAATCATAAATATGACTAAAACCTACTCCAGATAAAATACGCTCATAACTCACATGGCCCGGCGTTAATTGTCTTAAGTATTTTAGTAAAGCATCTTGTTGTTCTGTTTGCGCTGCGAAATCTGTATGCCCCCCTTCTGTGGCCATAGGGTGATATTTTTCTTCATCCCAATACAGTAATGCTTCACCTAAACCGGTCCCCGCGGCAATAACTGCACAACTGCCTTTTTGGGGAACTGCATTTGAGTTTAACTCAATTAAATCAGTTTCAGGCAGATATAACATCCCTAAGGCCATGGCTTCTAAGTCATTTAATAACTTTACTTTAGACGTATTTAACTTTGCCTTTAATGCTTGCCCATCTAATAACCACGGTAAGTTAGTCGTTTTACAGACTTGATTAACGACTGGTCCTGCCACACCAAAGCACGCAGAAGTGATATGTGCATCATCAGGTAGAAAATCAGCCAAGATCTCATCGAAGGTCGCATATTGTTGACTGGCATAGGTGACTTCTTTAACACAAGTCTTGCTGTTATCAAGTTCTGTACTCAAAAGACATAAGACTGTCTTTGTACCCCCAATATCTCCCGCTATAATCATTTTTATTACGCCTCTTGGTTATTCTCAAGTAAATAGATTAATGCATCCAATATACCATTGGCAACTTTATGGGGCGGTAAGTGATAAAACGCCTGCCATGCTGATGAAACTTGTTCATCATAACCATCAACGTGTTCTGGATGTTGCTGTAACCAACTCAGTCTTACGGCATGACCAATTAAAATATCGGTTAATAAGGTATCATTAATTTGTATTTCTTTATTATCTTTAAAGATTAAAGCAAGTGCCTTTAACGCTTCTACAGTTAATTGTCGATAAACCGGTGCTTGGATTTTATTTAATAAATGGTTAACCACCAATTTAAAGCTCTGTTCACCCTCTGTCATTTGTGACAATGTGTTTTCGCTATCTAAACGATTTTTACTATTAAGCTTACCCCCCATCATTAAGCCTTTACAATGATGCAGAATCTCCCAAACACTGTCATAAAAGGCTTTAGTCTCTCGCCCTACACTACCTTGTTGTTCGCGCCAATCATACCAATTAATAATCTCTTGGCTATTTTTTGGATCGATAGCTACGGAGAAACGCGCATGGTTTAATTTACGACTAGTATCCTCGTAATGTAAGTTTTCTGCTAAGCCCAGTTCTTCTTCGATGTGAGTAAAATCTTCTAGGGTGTCTTTTAATTTTTTAGATATTGAAAACGGTGACAAACTTAACAACTCAGTAAACGCTTGATCTAAAGTTTCGCAGCCAGAATCTCTTTTTTGTCTTACGATTAACAATTGCATAATATGCCCCACTCTGATGGTGTGCATATCAGTAAATAATTGTGGTTTGGATTTAATCAACATGCCTAAATAGATGATTAACTCTTGGATAAGAATATGCTCACTGGCATCATTATTATTGTAGGTTTTTACTAATTGTAAAATCTCATACGAATCGGCAGGGCCGGTTAAAGTAGCCTTTCCACTATAAGCACGCCCTAATGTTAAAGAATGTTGTCTTACTAATATGTCTGTTGCAGCTTGTTCTAAGTTAATATCATATTTGCCTAGTAAACCAGCAGAGCGCCTTACAATTGACCACTCATGTCTATCGCCGGCTCTTTCGTACAGTTCTGCTAATAAATCAGCGACTGTAGCGAATTTACCTTCTGAGTTAGCCAGCCCTGTTTCATAATCTAATCCATGACGTTGACTTAATAACATCAAAATCTCAAGCTGAGCATATAGATTAGCATGCAAGTTTAACTGAATAAATAATTCACTATCACTCGCTATTTCCCATTCTGTTAATAACAAGGTGTCTAAAGGGAATGAGGGTTCATCGTTAAATGGTAGCAGTTGATAAAAAGGTCGTTCTGTATCTTCCCACTTAGCCTCAGAAAAGCGAAAATCATGGAGTTGATTAATTTTTTCGTAATTAGAGGTTTCTGAAAAATCTAATAAGGTACCCACTTTGACAGGTATACCTTTAGTAACGCCTTGTTGTAACTCATTAATAAAATCG
Source organism: uncultured Methylococcaceae bacterium (assembly GCA_903918335.1). Classification (GTDB taxonomy): domain Bacteria; phylum Pseudomonadota; class Gammaproteobacteria; order Methylococcales; family Methylomonadaceae; genus Methylobacter_C. The sequence continues at coordinate 4,955 of CAIXDX010000087.1, forward strand.
ATCAATATATTGCTATGGCGATTATCTAACATATTGTGTTTAAGTGTAATCGCAACTACGGGATTACCTTCTCTATCCCAATGCTTATAAATATAAGACAGCTCAACTCGTAATCGCTGTATTAATAAATGATTATCCATCGCTAGATAGAAACCTTTTTGGTTAAGGCATTGCGGAGTAAATACTAAAGGCTCACCAGCTAAGGTATATAACTTAGAAGTGGCTAAACTGCGCAATTGTCTTAAAGGCCGACCGGTTAATCCTATACGATCATTTCTACCCACTTGCGTGTAAGCCATCGACAATTCGCTAGCCTCTCGTATCTGGAACGGCGCTAGTTCAGCTAAGGTTTGTGTATCGATATTATGTTCACGTAAACGGCTTTGCACTTCTTCATCTTGAGAAACCAACTGAATTTGAATCGTATAATCTTGCGATTTTTTAATCTTTTTATGACGCCCAAGTGGATCAATATCATCCACACTGAGCAAACCGTCTTGAATTAAACAACCTAACATAAATAGACTTTGTGCCCACACTAATGGCACGTTTTCATTAGGAACACGCTCTTGACTATGTGGATTCGCTTTTTCTGCTGAAATTAAATCTGCAGGAACAGTATATAACTCAGGTAATAAATATTGACCATTTTGATATACAAGTAACGACTCTAATTTACGACGGTAGTCTTGAGCCGCCGTTTGATTTTCTGCACAGAGATTATTGAGTAATAAATAGGTGAAAAATAACGGCCATTCACATTCAATATCCATAAACTGTTTAAGTTCATGGGGGTCATAATGCAATTTATTATGATCCTCTATAACGGTTTGATGACCATCTAATAAA
>CAIXDX010000088.1 GCA_903918335.1 uncultured Methylococcaceae bacterium
CGAAATAATGAGCTTTTTGCAGAAGATGTTGCCGTTAAGGATATTATTAAACAACTAGGCAGCCCTTGTTACATATACTCCAGAGCCACTATAGAAAGACACTGGCAAGCTTTTGACATGGCTTTTGGTGATCAAGCTCATTTAATCTGCTATGCCGTTAAAGCTAACTCAAACATTGCTTTATTAAACATACTGGCTCGTTTAGGCTCTGGCTTTGATATCGTGTCATTAGGTGAGCTTATGCGAGTTGTTAAAGCGGGAGGCGATCCTAAAAAAGTAGTTTTCTCTGGCATTGGTAAACGTGAAGATGAAATATTAACAGCACTTGAACTAGGGATTCGTTGTTTTAATATTGAAGTCAGTGGCGAACTGGATAAAATTAACGACATTGCAAAACGATTAAACGTCATTGCGCCGGTATCATTTCGTGTAAACCCAGATGTGGATGCAAAAACGCATCCTTATATCTCTACGGGCTTAAAAGAAAACAAATTTGGCATTGATATTAACCAAGCAATAGCGGAATATCGACGTGCCGCCAGCATGTCAAACATCAAAGTGGTAGGGATTGATTGCCATATAGGCTCACAACTAACAGAAACCCGTCCCTTTTTAGATGCGCTAGATAAAATATTAAATTTGGTGTACACCTTAAAAAATGAAGGTATTCATTTACATCATCTTGATTTAGGTGGAGGACTAGGTATCCGCTATAACGAGGAAACCCCCCCCGAACCTGCTGAATACATCAAAAAAATATTAGACCGACTAGGCAATACTGATTTTGAAATTTTATTAGAGCCCGGAAGAGCGATAGTAGGTAATGCGGGCATTTTGGTAACTCAAGTAGAATATCTAAAACCCACCGAACATAAAAACTTTGCCATTGTTGATGCGGCAATGAACGATCTTGTTCGGCCGTCTCTTTATAATGCTTGGCAAGAAATCATTCCAACCAACCTTACCAGTAACGCTGAAACGCAGTTATGGGATATTGTTGGCCCTATCTGTGAAACCGGAGATTTTTTAGGTAAACAACGCTTACTTAACCTTAACGCAGGCGATCTTCTAGCGATTCGATCTTCTGGTGCTTATGGTTTTAGCATGAGCTCTAATTATAACTCCAGGCCTAAAGTGGCTGAAATTATGGTGGATGGTGCACAAACGCACTTAATAAGAGAAAGAGAAACAATCGATCAACTATGGACAGGTGAACACTTATTACCTTAACAACATCCCGCCGACTTTTCTTAACGCAATATAAAACTAAGTGATGATAAATTTCACGAAAATGCAGGGTATCGGCAATGACTTCGTGGTTATTGACGCTATTAATCAAGATGTTTCATTAACCCCCGAAAACATTCAGTTTATGGCTGACCGTAAGTACGGGATTGGCTTTGATCAATTACTACTCGTTGAAAAAGCCAGCACAGAACAAAGCGACTTTAAGTACCGAATTTTTAATGCTGATGGCAGTGAAGTCGGACAATGTGGCAATGGTGCACGCTGTTTTGCACGATTTGTTCGCGACAAAGGACTATCGCCTAAGAACCCTATTCATGTCGATACAAACTCTGGCCCCCTCGCTCTTTATTTTAGTGACGACGACTTAATCACGGTGAATATGGGCATACCCAAACATAATCCCACTCAAATTCCGATGCTAGCAGAACAAGAGGCATTAACGTATCAGTTGACTATTAACAACAATCTCATTAGTTTTGGTGCAGTATCAATGGGAAATCCACATGCAGTTATTGAAGTCAATGATATAAAATCAGCCCCTGTAGCCGAATGGGGTGAAATACTTGAGTCCCATTCTATCTTTCCCGAACGAGCCAATATTGGCTTTATGCAAATCATCAATAGACAATCCATTAAGCTTCGAGTTTATGAACGAGGGGCGGCTGAAACGTTAGCCTGTGGAAGCGGGGCTTGTGCGGCGGTAGTTATAGGTATAGAACAAAATCTGCTAGACTCTGAAGTTGAAGTTGAACTTCCGGGTGGAGGTCTAAAGATTTGCTGGAATGGCCGAGGCCAGCCTGTTTTTATGACAGGGCCAGCAATATCCATTTATGATGGCGTAATAACACTATGAAAGATCAAAAGAATGCGATAACGGCAACACAAGTTGAAAGTTACCTGAGTCAACATTTAGACTTTTTCCAAGAACATTTACACTTATTAGAAAAAATGAGCGTTCCGCATGCCAGCGGCTCTGCGGTATCACTCATATCAAAGCAACTGGAGATATTTAGAAACAAACATCAAGAGTTAGAAAACCAACTGACTTCTTTGATCGATATAGCCCGAGAAAATGATAACTCAATAATTCGAATGCATAAGTTAACACTCGCATTACTTGAAGCCTCTACCTTAGAAGAAGTGATATCTAATCTTAAAGCTGTCTTTTCAGAATACTTTTTAACAGACTTTATAGCGTTAAAAATAATTAAAAAATGTCCCGAATCATCAATGTCACACTTATTTATTGACCCTGATAGCAAAGATCTTCTGCCATTTATGAAAGAACTCACAAGCAATCAACCAAAATGTGGCCCCCCCACCATTAGTCAAACTAAAGTCCTTTTTGACTCTTCTGCCTTAGAAATTAAGTCTTGGGCGATCATACCGATGAATTTCACTGAATTAGAAGGTATTTTAGCTATAGGTAGTAGAGAAAAAGACCGCTTCCACCATAGCATGGGGAATTTATTTTTAACCCAAATAAGTGAAATTATCGGCACACGTTTAATTTCTTTAATACGTAAAAGAAGTGATGAATCTTGATGCTCTGCAAATGCTGACTGATTATGTTACACAACTGACAATTGAAAAGCGCGCATCGCAACACACCTTAAAGAACTATCAACGAGATATTGCTCAGCTTGAGCAATATTGCATAAAAAAAGAAATTAGCCTATGGTCAGACCTCACACAAAATGACATTCGATCACATATTGCGAATAGACACAGAAATGGCTTAGGAAGTAAATCAATACAACGTGAACTGTCTGCGATTAGAGTTTTTTTTAACTATCTCCTCAAAAATAACTTAGTCGAAAATAATCCCGCTCAATATATCAAAGCACCTAAACAGACGAGAAAACTACCCCGAACACTCGATGTTGACCAAATAAATGGACTGCTTAATGCTAAACCTAACTCGAGCATAGAGATTCGTGATCTTGCGATGTTCGAATTGTTTTATTCTTCTGGAATACGTTTAAGTGAATTAAGCGCTCTTGATTTAAATGATATTGATCTAACCGATAAGACATTATTAATCCGGTCAGGCAAAGGCAACAAATCAAGAATACTACCCATGGGGGGTAAAGCCATTAATGCTATCAAGCTTTGGCTGGGGCATCGTATTGTAAATCCTGAATCACCCCAATCGGCTTTATTTACATCAAACCGTGGCACACGATTAGGCCAAAGAAGCATCGAGTTAAGATTGGCGTTATGGTGTAAAAAAAATGGCTTAAACGAAAGCGTTCACCCACATATGCTTAGACATTCTTTTGCTAGCCACTTACTTGAATCAAGCCAAGACTTAAGAGCTGTGCAAGAACTATTAGGACACAGTAATATTAGTACTACACAAATCTACACCCATCTAGACTTTCAACATTTGGCAGATATCTATGATAAATCACACCCTAGAGCTAAAAAAAATCGCACTATACGTAAGCCTAGCTAAGCAAGAAACTTAAAAACCTGCTAACATTGCAAATATTTTTGACCGAATACAGTTGTTTTATATAAATAAACACACCCTCATTACAGGATACTGGAAATGGCAGCACACGACACGCTAGATGAGACAAAATCTAAAGGGATTCTATGGGGGTTTGGTGTACTTACACTCACCACTTTAGTCGTACTTTTAATTCTAGGTGCTTGGTGGGGTAGTGAACCGGGACAATTTAATATCCAAGATGAAGCGCGCAAACGTGTTGAAGAATCTAAACTTGAAACAAATGAACATCACGAACAACCGGTTCATGTTGCTGAAGCGCCCAAAACAAACGAAGATGGAGAAATTGCTGAGGGCGAGTTCTCTGAAATGCCTATTGGTTATACCTATACAAATACCTTAGCGCATATAGCTGAAGTTTTATTACATAAAAGCGGCGGATATATCACTAATGACGTTGCCCCACCTGGAGTATTTCTTGACAACATTTCAAACTGGGAATATGGCGCGCTCGTTATGTTACGTGACGCAACTACCGCATTAAGAAACCACTTTGCCAGAGATCAATCTCAATCTGCTGAAGATCCTGATCTAGCGATTGCAGAACCCTATTTTTACTATGAGCATAACTCCTGGGCTTTACCTTCAACTGAAGCGGAATATCAAAAAGGTATTGAAGCATTACATAAGTACATGTCACGCCTACAAAAATATGGTGGCAATGTCAAAAAGGCTCAATTTTACTCAAGAGCTGACAATTTATGGCAATACACTGAGGTTGTTATTAAACGTCTAGGTGGTTTATCAACACGCTTAACAGCTAATAGTGCGGGTGGTAATTATGGCCCGGGGCTTTCTGTACTTGAAAAACAAGCTGCAGATGAAAAAGGCACCCCAGTAACCAAAGTATCATGGCTAGAAATAGACGATATTTTTTATGAAGCGCGTGGCGCAAGTTGGGCTCTATTACACATTCTTAGAGCTATTAAACATGACTTTGCGGACATTCTATTAGATAAACGTGCGATGCGTACCGTAGACATTATGATTAAAGCGATGGAAAATGCTTTGACACCTATTTTAAGCCCAATGATCTTAGATGGTAGTGGTTACGGTTTATTTGCTAACTATTCGCTCACCATGGCTAATTACATTTCACGTGCTAACGCGGCCGCATTAGACTTACGTGACATTATGAACAGGGGCTAATAGGTCAATGGATGAACAGATCAACTACAATCTAACTCAAGCCAGCACTTGGAAACGTATTTTCTTCATGATGGTTTTTGCGGCAATAGGCTCATTAGTTAGAATAATGATTTGGGGCGTTATTTTATTACAGGTGGGTTCAACACTCTTAACGGGTAAAGCCAATCCAAACATA
>CAIXDX010000089.1 GCA_903918335.1 uncultured Methylococcaceae bacterium
AATGATCATCTCTTTGGCGTAAATGATCTATCCAAACCGAGGTATCAATTAATATCATTCAGTTGCGTCCTGACGCCTAGGTATAGATTGCAAGTCTACTTGAGTACCACCCAATTGCGCTAATCTCTTGGCACTTTCACGCTGCACTAATGCAAGTAAAGCTTCTCGAACTAACTGAGTCCGCTCCGTTAGCCCACTCAATCGCTGCGCTTGCGCCAGCAACTCGTCATCTAAATTAAGTGTTGTACGCATAACCCCTCCATAAAACATCAAAAACAGCATCATTTGATGCGTATTCTACGCAGATTATTTATTTAATCCCAAACAATTCATTAGTGACGCCCTCGAGGAATATATTAACTGTAGTATTTATATTCAGTCTTTGTCGTTCCCGTTGCTTAACGATAGTTAGCTTGATTGTTGTATTGAAATTGGCTCACGTAAAAACTCTACGATAAATTGATAATCTTGTTGTTCTATTAAAGCAAATACCAAAGTCATATCAACGTTCATATACTCATGAACAATACGATTACGCAGACCGACTGCTGCGTTCCATTGTTGAAGTTGCGCATGGGTTATTAATTTTTTAGCGTGTAAACTGGCAAAACTGTCGTAAGCTGAGACAGGCACTGATTCGCCTGATGCTTTTAATAAATGCTTAGTTTTACCAATCGCATTCTCAACCAAAACTTGCAAGCCATGTAATACGCCATTTTGCTCCAACTTAGTCAATACTTGCTTGGCAATTAGTTTTTGCTGCGCTTCTTTTAACAACGCACTTTGTTCATCTGCAATACGACAACATTCTGCATAATATAGATCAAGCCGCATAACACTGATTCCAATAATATTCTTCTAGCTCACGCCAGGTACGTTGTAAAAAATAATGCCATGCTAATGTCTCTTCTCCTTTAAGTACAAGGCCTTCTTCTGCTACTACTGCTCGCATGGTGAGTCGAGCAGTGCTTAGATCAATCAAGTCTATCTTGTCTTCTGTTACTTCAAGTATCTGAGCTAAGGTTCGACGTAATGTTTCTGTTTGAGCCAATACTGCCATTATGTTAAATTCTGGCTGTCGATGCCAACGAATGGCAATATCCCAGTCACTTTCTATATGGGCCTTACCATTCACTCGACTACCTATTAATATGGCTAATTCTAGCTGTGGGATATTTAAAAGGCATTGCTTTATGGCCTGCTCAGCCGAATTAAGTGTTGTACGCATATTTCCTCTATAAACCTTCAAACACCGCATCAAGTGATGCGCATTCTATACAGAATAGTTGTTTAATCCCAAACAATTCATTAGTGACGCTCTCGAGGAATATATTAACTGTAGTATTTATATACAGTCTTTGTCGTTCCGGTTGCTTAACGATAGTTAGCTTGATTGTTGTATTGAAATAGGCTCACGTAAAAACGGTTAAGCATCACACTGATTCCAATACTGTCATTTTAGATACTCAGGCAACTCTTTACCCAATTCAACTAGCGGGTAAGACTCTTTAAACAAACGACCACCCATCGTATCTTGCAGTTTTGTATACCGTAAAATAAACTGATCTATAGCCTGTATTTGCTCATCCGTTAGGTTTACATAAGTTTTTTCAGTTAATGGCAGAAATGTGCGGATAGATCGCATTGCATGAAAAAGATGATAAATATGCCGTTCGCATTCTCGCCATGCATCTTATAATAATATTAAGGGTTTATCATTATTCATAACCGAACACCTGTTTGTTTGGCAATAGTAAAAATGGGGGGCGTATATTTACGACTTGGATAATCAACTAATACGTCTATTCTTTGTTCACCCAGTTTCATTTGCAATTTTGTCAAGAAAGCTAATTCAGATCGTACGATCTTAGTTACATCTAACTCTTTAGTTTCTATTAGTAGATCAATGTCTCCACCTCGTTTATTGTCATCTACCCTTGAACCAAACAACCAAATAGTGGCATTCTCACCAAAGGTTTCGGCAACGGCAGTGCGTATAGCGGATTGTTGTTGTAGAGTTAGGCGCATTTGTTATTAATAGGATCACAGCATCATTTGACGCATATTCTACGCAGATTACTGACTATTTTTTAGCCTTTATCGAGTAAATTGATGACTTCTGTTGCAATAAAAGCCCGATTTCTTTGTCGATCTGTTTGCGCAAGTATACCCATCTCCTTTAATTTGGATAGTGCTGCGTTTGCAGTTGGGTATGAAATATTAAGACTATCTTTCACTTTATTAACAGTAACGACCGGATTAGCAATTAATAACTCGGGTAGTCGATTGATTGCAGAATCCGATCTAATGGCCAGCGCATTTAACGTTTTTTGCCAGCGATTAAGAATTAAAAGTAATGCTTTCGCTGTTTGTATTGATTCACGAGCGGCTTCTTCAACACCTATGGCAAAAAACTTGACCCAATCACTCCATTGTTCATGCAATTGCACGCCCGCTAATGTGTCGTAGTAATCCTTTTGATTCGACTTTAAAAATCCCGCAAGATAAATAGGGGGGTAGCCTTCCGCTACCAGCATCAACGGCAATAGCAATCGTCCAACTCTGCCATTACCATCAACAAAAGGATGGATAGTTTCAAACTGAGCATGCGCTATCGCCATTCTAAGCACAATTGAAACAACCATCTGATCTTCTTCACTGGGTGTGTATTGCAGTAATGATTGCAAGTCAGCCATGCAACCATTCACCTTATTCGCTGGAGGAGGCACAAATCGCGCATCATAGATCTTAAAACCGCCAATCCAATTTTGTATGCGTCTAAATTCGCCTGGCGTACCCTTAAAGTCCTTTACGCCATCCATAAGATGCTTATGTAATTCTTTAATCAGACCATTCGTTAATGAGCGAACACATTGTGCATTACGCACAGTTTTAAGACCATAATCCAGCGCCTTAACATAGTTAAGGGTTACTAAAACATCTGACGGCAACCCTTCGTCACTCCCAGTCGCTTCATAGGCTAATAAATCGGAGACCTCCGCGTGCGTGCCTTCAATTTGGCTACTTTGCACCGCTTCTCTTCGATCTAATGTACGCATCACTAAATCGGGATTCGGCAATTGTTCAGTTAATGTTTTTAGGGCACTCAATGCTTCATGTGCACGTATTAATTCATTATGCGTCCCTGTTAGTAAACCAAATAACGGGGTAGAAGGGGGAATGAGTGCAAACGCACCCGGATAATCATCAACAGGCACCAGTAACTTCTGTCTAGCAACACAAAGATCAGATTTTTTCATGATTATCCTTTAATAACAAATCTAGTTATTAAAGGATACCGTATTAAGCTTTAATAATGAAAGCTGTTATTAAAGCTTAATACTGTATTTATAGTTTAATCCCAAACAATTCATCAATCCCCAACTCTCAGGCTATAATAACCCCAAATTTATTATTCAAACTCATTCAGAGAAAACCCTTTGCCTAACACACATGATTCATTAGCTAAAACTATACTCATCACTGGCGCGAACGGCTTTGTGGGTAAAGCGCTTTGTAAGACATTAGGCAATCAATGTTATATCGTTCATGAGGCCGTCCGCAAGATCGATAAAACGTCCTCTGCTCATCAAATAGCAGTTGGCGAAATTAATGCTTCTACTGATTGGACAAATGCTTTAATAGGCATTGATGCTGTTGTTCATCTCGCTGCACGTGTCCATGTTATGAATGAGACGGCAACGGATGCTTTAACGGCCTACCGTGAAGTGAATGTTGAGGGCACTTTACATTTGGCGCAAACCGCCGTTAAGGCGGGGGTAAAACGCTTTATTTTTATGAGCTCGGTTAAAGTAAATGGTGAAAGTACAACGGTAGGCCATCCCTACACGCCAGAAGACTTACCTGCGCCTGCTGATCCTTATGGTGTCTCTAAATATGAAGCAGAAATAGCCTTACAGCAGTTAACTAAAGACACGAGCTTAGAAGTGGTCATTATTCGCCCACCGCTCATTTATGGACCCGGTGTTAAAGCTAATTTTAGAAACATGATGGGTATTCTAAGTAAAGGCCTACCCTTACCGTTAGGTTCTATTCATAATAAACGTAGCCTTGTGGCGTTAGACAACCTGATCGATTTAGTCATTTGCTGTATAAACCACCCTGCTGCTGCTAATGAAACCTTTTTGATCTCTGATGGTTTTGATATTTCAACACCTGATTTATTAAGACGGGTGGCAAAGGCTTTAGGTAAAAAAGCACTTTTAATACCTATACCTAGCGCGATGTTACAATGGACGGCAAAGCTACTAGGAAAAGCCGCTTTTGCGCAAAGATTATGCGACTCTTTACAAGTAGATATTTCCAAAACACAACAGCTGTTAAATTGGACCCCCCCTATTAACATAGACGATGTCCTGCTTAAAACAGCTGAATCTTATAAAGAAACTAATTGATATGTTTTATTTACTCTACACTCACAGAGACAGTGTAACCATGTTGCTTAAGTAGCGCATGCTGCTTAGCCTGCGCTAAGTCGTATGCCACCATTTCTGCGCACATTTCTTGAGCAGTAATCTCAGGTACCCAACCCAATTTTTCTTTGGCTTTGGTAGGATCACCCAACAAAGTTTCCACTTCTGTGGGTCGAAAGTAACGGGGATCAATTTTAACGATAGGCTGATCATTCCAATAACCCACTTCGTTAACACCCTCACCTTCCCAACGTAATGGCATATCCAATGCTTCTGCGGTCCATTCAATAAATTGACGTACGCTGTATTGCACACCTGTAGCGATCACAAAATCTTCGGCTTTTTCTTGTTGCAACATCATCCATTGCATACGCA
>CAIXDX010000090.1 GCA_903918335.1 uncultured Methylococcaceae bacterium
AACCATTGCATGAGCGACGACCAACCTCCGAGTACTACCGCCCCTCGAAAGCGCTGGGTAGAGAAATTAAGCCAAATATTTTCTGGCGAACCAGAAGATTTAGATGATTTACTCGACGTGTTACGAGAGGCCAAAGAAAACCATGTCTTAGATACTGACGCCCTCACTATGATAGAAGGCGTGTTACAAGTATCACAAATGCGCGTTAGGGACATTATGATTCCTAGAGTGCAAATGGTGGTAGTCCCCAAAGATGCGGAGCTTGAAACTATTTTTCCATTAGTCATTGAGTTTTGCCATTCTCGTTATCCTGTAATAGACGGTGACCGCAGTAAAATCGTGGGTGTATTGCTAGCGAAAGACTTACTGGCTCATGTTTTACAAAATAAAAATCTCACTGTAGAAAACATCATGCGTCCTGCCTGCGTAGTACCAGAAAGCAAACGCTTAAATATTCTTCTTAAAGAACTCCGTACCAATGGTAATCACATGGCCATTGTCGTTGACGAATATGGTCAAGCAGCTGGCTTAGTCACTATTGAAGATGTGTTAGAAGAAATTGTCGGGGAAATTGAAGACGAACACGACGATCATGAAGATGAAGGTTATATCTTCCAACGCAATTCTAACGAATACATGATCAAAGCACTCATTCCTATTGAAGAATTTGATGAATACTTTTCAACAAATCTAACCAGTGATGAATATGACACGATTGGTGGGTTTATCCTCAGCCAACTCGAACATATGCCTAAGAAAGGCGAAAGCTTAGTGATCGATAACATGCGTTTTGAAATTGTTAGGGCTGATAACCGTCGTGTCCACTTAGTAAAACTAAAAATCATTCATAATTAAAGGGCTCTTTTATGGCTATTCATACAGTGCTAGTCACCGGTGGCGCAGGATATATCGGAAGTCACGCCTGTGTTGAGTTACTTGAAGCCGGATTCAATGTGGTTGTCGTTGATAATTTATCTAATAGCAACCCTGAATCTTTAGCTAGAGTACAAAAACTGACCGGTAAATCTCTTGCTTTTTATGAAGTGGATATTCGTGATAAACAATCACTCAGTGATATTTTCGTTAAAGAAATGCCAGATACCGTTGTACATTTTGCTGGCTTAAAAGCAGTAGGCGAATCGTGCGAACAACCGCACTTGTATTACCACAATAATGTCTTTGGTACACTGGTGCTAACCGAAGTGATGCAAGCACACCAAGTAAAGCAACTAGTGTTCAGTTCATCTGCTACGGTCTACGGTATTACTGATAAAACTCAGTACTCGGAAGACCTTCCCATCGGTGCAATCAATCCTTATGGCCGCTCTAAAGCGATGGTTGAAGATATTCTGCGTGATTTAGCAGAAGCAGACAAAATAGCCAAGCCTGATAAACCATGGAAAATCGCTTTATTAAGATACTTCAATCCCATTGGCGCGCATGAGAGCGGTTTAATCGGCGAAGACCCTAACGGCACGCCCAATAACCTAATGCCTTATGTTGCACAAGTCGCTATAGGTAAGCTGCCGCAATTATCTGTTTTTGGAGATGATTACCCCACCCATGATGGTACAGGCATCAGAGACTACATACATGTCATTGATTTAGTCAAAGGTCACATCAAAGCCATCCATGCATTTAATAACGCACATTTTGTCGAAGGTAATTGCAAAGCCTATAATCTAGGTGCTGGACGTGGCTATAGCGTATTAGAAATCATCAAAAAATTTGAAGAAGTCACCGGAAAAACTATCAACTATAAGATTGCCCCGCGCCGACCTGGCGATCTTGCAGAATACTTTGCTAATCCAGAATTAGCATTACAAGAACTCAACTGGAAAGTTGAAAAAACCTTACATGATATGGTTGCAGATACATGGAATTGGCAATCTAAAAACCCTCAAGGCTATCGATAAATCAACATGGAAAATCGCACCTTCACCAATAGGATTATAGTACTCGATACTGAAACAACAGGTTTAAGTCCACAAGACGGTCATCGAATTATAGAAATTGGTTGTGTTGAAATGTTCAAACGCCGAATTACTGGCAAACGCTTCCATGTTTATATTAATCCAGATCGCTTAATTGATGCCGGCGCTATTGCCGTTCATGGTATATCAAATGAGTTTTTAGATGATAAACCGCGTTTTGGACAAGTATTAGATGATTTCTTAGCTTTCATTAAAGACGCAGAACTCGTTATTCACAATGCGCCATTTGATGTAGGATTTATAAATCATGAGTTGTCGCTACTTAATCAATCCCTAGGAAAAATAGAAGATTATTGTAAGGTCTTTGATTCACTAGCCTACGCTAGAAAGAAACATCCTAGCCAAAGAAATAGCCTTGATGCTCTCTGTAAACGTTACGGTGTTGATAACAGCCAGCGTGAACTACATGGCGCTTTATTAGATGCTGAAATTTTAGCAGAAGTATTTTTGTTAATGTCGGGAGGACAGTCATCTTTATTAGATGAAATACATCTGGAAACAAAAAAAACCACGGATAGCAAAGCCAAATACGTCAACGTAAATAGACCCAACTTAAAGATATTAGAGTGCCGTGATGAAGAACTCATCCTGCATGAAGAAACTTTATTAAATATTCAAAAATCAAGTGGTCAGTGCTTATGGCCAAACACCTTAAGCACTAAACATTAAGATATTAATAAGGCCGGCTTAGTTAAGCCGGCCTTATTAAATTACTCTGCTTTCGGTTTAGCTCGACGTGAAGTTGAGCTCATACGTTTTTTACTTTTATCTACTTTTTTAGCAGTATCATCAAATTTACCACCTGATGCACCCTCACCTAACTTAGAGATATTAAGTAGTTGA
>CAIXDX010000091.1 GCA_903918335.1 uncultured Methylococcaceae bacterium
ATCTTATACTAAAACCACTATTTTGGTATTTTACGAAAACTACAGAAAATTAACTTATTGAATTAATTGGTCGGAACGACAGGATTTGAACCTGCGACCCCTTGTCCCCCAGACAAGTGCGCTACCAAGCTGCGCTACGCTCCGACATACAATTATTTTTGAAGATAGTGACTTTAAACAGCTAAGAATTATACTACATCTTAACGGTTGTTTGGATTAGATTAAAGCAATATAAGAATCGCTTCGAGCTCTTCGATCATTTCTTTAATTAATTCATTTGAAAGAGTTGCTGTCTCTTTGCCTTGATCTTTGTTGAGATGTGCTTTTGCCCCACTGATTGTAAAACCTTGATCGTATAACAACTCTTTGATCTGTCTTATCAATAACACTTCATTAGGCTGGTAATAACGCCTATTGCCTCTACGTTTAACAGGATTTAATACGCTGAACTCTTGTTCCCAGTAACGGAGAACGTGTGGCTTAACTCCGCATAAATCACTTACTTCACCGATGGTGAAGTAACGTTTATCCGGAATTAATGGAACTTCGTTGTTATTGCTCTTTTCCAACATAAGCTTCTACACGTGCTTTTAGCTTTTGACCCGAACGGAATGTCACTACTCTACGTGCAGAAATGGGAATCTCTTCACCTGTTTTAGGATTTCTACCGGGACGGCTAGTTTTATCACGCAGTTCGAATTTACCAAAACCAGAGATCTTAACTTGTCTGCCCTGCTCTAATGAAGTTCTAATTTCCTCAAAAAAAACCTCAACTAGTTCTTTTGCTTCACGTTTATTTAGTCCTATCTCATCAGATAATTTTTCGGCAAAATCAGCCTTTGTTAATGCCATTATTTAATCCCTCAGCTTTGCTTTTAATTCAATATGTAAAAGATTTAACAGTCTAGTAACGATAGATTCAATATCAGTTTCTGTTAAAGTTTGTGTATCATCTTGTAAAACCATACTTAATGCAATACTTTTATTGCCTTCTTCCACACCTTTACCTCGATAAACATCAAAGATAACTACTTCTTTTAACGCTGTTTCTGCACTGTTCTTAATACAACCCACGATATCGGCAGCTGTAATCGATTCATTAATAATTAATGCTAAATCACGTTTCACCGATGGATATTTTGAAAGCGCGGTAAATGCCGGTACTTTTTTATTAAGTAAACTGTCTTGATCTAATTCAAAAAGAAAAACTTGGTTATCGAAGCCTAATTGCTTTTCTAATTGTGGATGTAGCATCCCTAACCAGCCGATATCTTGACCGCCAGCAGAGATGATCCTCGCTGTTTGGCCTGGATGTAAGCTAGATAACTCACCTTTTATAAAGCTTGCATCGCAACCCGATAATGCAAAGATGGCTTGTAAGTCTGCTTTAGCATCATAAAAATCAACTTTACGTGATTTCTCTGCCCATTGATCACTGTAGACATCACCTAAGATAAGTCCGGCTAACATCTTTTGTTGGTGTATTTCTCCACCCTCTTTGACAAAACGTAACCCTGTTTCAAAAAGTCTAACGCGGTTTTGTTGTCTGTTAGTATTGTATAAAGCTGCTTTTAATAAACCACACCAAAGTGTAGTCCGCATCACCGCTAATTCTGAAGAAATTGG
>CAIXDX010000092.1 GCA_903918335.1 uncultured Methylococcaceae bacterium
AACCTAAAGTAACGTGTTTCAAAGTTTTTGAACTAGCTTTCATCGGGTCCTCCTGAGGACTTTATTATTAAAAGTTAAAATAGTGTTGATATAGAAAGTTAGTCGTTGCCACTAAACTATCTAAAACAAAATATATAAAGCACTCACTGTGCCAAGACTAATTTATTTTTAATAATATATGGAGGCTGTTTTAACTGAGTTGTTAGTTAACTTGTTAATGTACTGATAGTATTGAAATAGTTTTTTGTGAAATTAATTTTATTTTTTAGAATAATGGATGATATTTAGGCGTAAGTAAAGAGAGGGGGACCCTGAATAGTTTCGTGAGCATTTAAAACTGTGGCAAATGACCTAGTTTTTTAGATAAACTGTGTCATATAACACAGTTTAATTAATGAGTGGGGAGGGTGAAATATAGTCTCTATTAATAAGCATCTAATTGATAAGTCACTGAGCGGTTAAATATTGTCAATAACCCGTAATAATTTGTAACTATCTTGACTGACTGAGGCAAAGCAAAATTATTAATAGAACTAATAATGGTGAGTGAAATGACCCTCGATATAAAGAAATAGCGGGTTATATAACATAGTATAATAAAATCAAAACTTGCAATAAAGCCGTGGATAGGTGATTATCTATGCAAATATCTTACTATTCACCTCATCATGGTTAAATCTACTTTGCCTTCTAAACCGCTTAATATCTTAGGTATTAACGCCCCTTTACTTGATTACACAACCTGTTTATCACTCTTCACTATATGGGTTAAAAAACGAGAAAAACATCAAGTTTGTATTGCCAATGTCCATACCGTGGTAGAGAGTCAATTCGACACAACCTTAAAAGCCATTAATAATAAATCTTTAGTCACTTTAGATGGTTTGCCGTTAGTTTGGTATGCCAAAGCCGTCCTTAAGGCACCCATTAAAGAGCGTGTGTGTGGCCCAGAACTGATGTTACGGGCGCTTGATCACGGCCGAGAGCATGGCTGGAAACATTTTTTTCTGGGGGGAACAGAGGAAGTATTAAAAGATTTAGTGACCGAGATGGAGTTGCGCTATCCGGGAGTTAATATTGTAGGTTGGCATTCCCCACCGTTTAGGCCTTTAAGCAAGACAGAGGACACCCAATTAGTACGTTTAATTAATACTCAACGGCCAGATTTTTTGTGGGTTGGTTTAGGCGCGCCTAAACAAGAAAAATGGATCGCCAGTCATTTACATCGAGTTAAAGCCACTGTTCAACTAGGTGTGGGGGCCGCTTTTGATTTTCATTCTGGGCATGTTAAACGCGCACCCGAATGGATGCAAAAGAGAGGTTTAGAATGGTTTTATAGAATACTGCAAGATCGGAGACTACTTAAACGCTATTGCGTCACCAACCCTATTTTCGTGCTGTGTTTTTTTAGAGATTTAATCAACATTAGATTACTTAAAAGAAACCCTTAGTACCTCAAAGAACATAAATCTAAAAAACTCTATGCACTTTTTATAGCAACATAGATCTTTTTAAGAATAATCCCTCCCAAAGCTTATAAAGTAGCCCCCATTTTTTTATGAAGAACAACTTACTCCCAAACAAACATTGTTCAGGAGTAAAGTCCTTATCTAAGACCTACTTTTGTTCAACAGTGATATTTTTGCCTGGAATATAAGCCGGCAATTGAGGAATTAAATCCTGCACAAAGCCTTGTAAGCGTTGATCAGCCAATTTTAAATCTTCTGTTTCGCCCACACTGGTCACCAATCGAATTAAGGCACCATCTGTTCTATTAGTCGTTAAAGAATCTATAAAGATATACCACTTAACCAAATATTCATTGGTTATTGAGCGTCCCCGTTGCTGAAACCAATAGTATACCAATTGTTTACTAGAACCCTTTTGAATCACGACACGATTCACTTCAATAGCTTCACCGTCTAACTGAAGTTCAGGCAACGCTAATTGGCCAAATTGGGTCATTTCCCAACCTCCACCAGGTAAACAGCCTTTAGGAGAATGCACAGCTACACCTCTACGTTGAGCTTGATAATAAGCACTGTAAAAATTAACTGTTTGAAAAGTTTCAGGCTTTGTATAGTTAATAATCGCATAGTCGGTTAACTTTAACTCTTTTAAATATTCAGGTGCCAATGATTCATTACGCCCTTGCCAACCATTCAAATTAGCCGGAAATTGCACAAACGCCTTACGAACAGGAATTACATCATCACGCTCTTGGATTAAATTAAAGCCAACCGCGCTCACTAATAAGAACACAGCTAAAACAGGCATCACCTTATTAAAAACAGGCACTGGCTTAGTCCGCTCACTTTCATCTGACCATTCAGAAGGTATTAATACTAACTCACTAAAGGCTAATTTCTTGCCATTTAAAATGGCAAACAACCACATTTCTACAAACAAAAGGGCCATACATAAAATAAAGACAACCCAACCTTCAAAATCATGTAAAAAACCTTCTGCCATCTCAGTACCCCAGTTATCAACTAAGATACCAATAACGCCGATTCGAAAACTATTCATAAAAATAGTCAACGGCATAGAAGATAAGAAGATCAGTAATTTTTGCCAAAATGAGCCTTTAAACAAATAGGCGCACAGATAAGATAAACTCGCTAACGGAAACAAATAACGTAACCCACT
>CAIXDX010000093.1 GCA_903918335.1 uncultured Methylococcaceae bacterium
GGAGTCTTTACCGCCTGATAGACACACCATGACCTTGTCGCCATCTTCGATCATATTATAGTCAGCGATAGCATCACCCACTGTATGTCTTAAACGTTTCTGGATTTTATTAAATTCGTATCGGGCTTTTTGCGTTGGATCTGACATGGTCAGAATAGTATTGAATGAGATAAGGAAAAGAAAACCGAGGCCTATGATTAATAAGCCTCGACAAGAAACTATTAGCCGTTATAACGCTGAAAAACTAAAGTTGCGTTAGTTCCACCAAAACCAAAACTGTTAGACATAATAGTATTTAAAGTAATGTTATCTTGACGTTCACGCACTATCGGAATGCCTTCAGCCGCTGAATCAAGTTCGGTAATATTTGCAGAGGCACTTAAGAAGTTTTCTTGCATCATGAGTAATGAATAAATAGCCTCATTAACACCTGCTGCACCTAGAGCATGACCCGTTAATGATTTTGTAGAACTTACCCAAGGCACGTTATCTGCACCAAATACTGCACGTAAGGCTCCTAATTCTTTAGTATCACCTACAGGCGTGCTAGTACCATGTGCATTAATGTAATCAATTTTACCTTCTACCGTCGCCATCGCTTGTTGCATACAACGAATAGCACCTTCTCCAGAAGGTTGCACCATGTCATAGCCATCTGAAGTAGCTCCGTAACCTACTAATTCTGCGTATATTTTAGCGCCACGCGCTTTAGCATGCTCAAGCTCTTCAATAACTAAAACACCACCACCACCAGAAATAACAAAACCATCACGGGTTGCGTCATAAGCTCTTGATGCAGTAGCAGGGGTATCGTTATATTTTGAAGATAAAGCACCCATCGCATCGAATAAAACAGACATAGTCCAATGCAATTCTTCACCACCACCAGCAAAGACTACATCTTGTTTGCCCATTTGGATTAACTCCATGGCATGGCCAATACAATGTGCACTAGTTGCACACGCTGAGCTAATTGAATAATTAACACCTTTAATTTTAAACGGAGTCGCTAGACAAGCTGTATTTGTACTCGACATAGTTCTTGGCACCATGTAAGGACCGACTTTTTTAACACCTTTTTCCCGTAAGATGTCAGCCGCTTCAACAATATTTGATGTTGATGGTCCACCCGACCCCATGACCAAACCCGTTCTAAAGTCAGACACTTCTGAATCATTTAATCCGGAATCAGCAATGGCTTGCTGCATCGCAATATAATTGAAAGCCGCACCATCACCCATAAAGCGCTTAACTTTACGATCGATTGCTTCATCTAAATCAATATTAATAGCGCCGTGTACGTGACTACGAAAACCTAAGTCTGCATAAACTTGAGAAAAACTTAAACCAGAACGACCTTCCTTTAAGGAATCAATCACTTCTGTTGAATTATTACCTATACTAGAAACAATACCCAAACCTGTAACAACAACTCTTTTCATTACCGTGATCCTAAAAATCTGCTGTAGACGTAAATAAACCTACTCGAAGATCTGTTGCTTCATAGATGACCTTACCATCAACTTCCATAGTGGCATCTGCGATACCCATCACAAGTTTACGCATAATCAAGCGTTTTAAATTGATTCGATAAGTTACTTTTTTAGCAGTAGGTAGTACTTGACCGGTGAATTTAACTTCGCCAACGCCTAAAGCGCGACCTTTACCTGGACCACCCATCCAGCATAAATAAAAGCCTACTAATTGCCACATGGCATCTAGACCCAAACAGCCGGGCATCACAGGATCACCTTGGAAATGACAATCAAAAAACCATAATTCTGGTGTAACATCTAACTCGGCAATAATCTCACCTTTGCCGTAGGCACCACCTTCGTCAGAGATATACGTGATACGATCCATCATCAGCATATTCGGTAAGGGTAATTGCGCATTCTTAGGTCCGTATAACTCCCCCCTACCGGACTTTAATAGTTCTTCGCGCGTAAAACTATGCTGTTTCTCCATGTTCTTCGTATACCTTAAAGTAATTATTATTATTAATATAGATTGGTATTATCTAACAGTCACTAAAAAAAATCAGCTCAATTTTTAATTCGCCCACACATCTAATCAAATCAATTGTGTTTATTCATGTAAATTTTATCTTAACTGCGTTTAACTTACTAATA
>CAIXDX010000094.1 GCA_903918335.1 uncultured Methylococcaceae bacterium
TACAAGAAGGCCTAGTCATAGCGCATCTAGGCCAAGGTATTGCCGTTGAACACGACGGCAATATCATTCTTTGCCAAACCTTAAGACGCTTAGATACCGTTGCAGTCGGCGACAAAGTCCTCTGGTCTCTCGCCGCTCCTGATCAAGGCAGGATAGAAGAAATCATGCCTAGGCGTTCTGTATTAGCCAGACCCTCAAGAAATGACAAGCTACGCCCTGTGGCGGTTAACCTTGATCGTATCTTTGTGGTGTTTGCCGTAGAACCGCACTGTGACTTTTTATTACTCGATCAATATCTCGTGATTTGTGAAAACAATAATATTGATGCTGCTTTAATCCTTAATAAAACCGATCTATATCAATCAGAAGCGATAGAAACGGAGTTAAAGACTTACACCGACCTGGGTTACACACTGTATCGCGTGAGTGCTAAGGAAAATAGGGGCCTAGACGAGCTTAAAGCCGCCTTAAAAGACCAAGTCAGCATGTTAGCAGGACAATCAGGAGTGGGTAAATCTTCTTTGACCAATACTATCATCCCCGATAAAGCCGTTAAAACAAATACCATCTCAGCGACCACTAAACATGGTCGCCACACGACCACTGCGGCTACGCTTTATCATTTATCGGAGGGGGGGGATTTAATCGACAGCCCTGGGGTGGCTATTTTTGGTTTAGCAGGCCTATCAGAACATCAATTAGCCCATGGTTATCGTGAGTTTCAACCTTATATAGATCATTGTCAGTTTAATGATTGTCGACATTTAAAAGATAAGGGCTGTGCGATTATTGCTGCGGTAGAAAACGACGAGATATCAACGAGCCGTTATGACCGTTTTTTAAAGCTAAGAGAGAAAATGGCTTTAAAAAATTAATTAAATGCTGTTTTCTGGCGATATAAACTCAACACTTGTCTTACATAGTTTTGAGTTTCTGGATAAGGCGGAATTTGATTATTATTGCGGAATACTGCATTTTCGCCCGCATTATAAGCGGCAAGTGCTAACCCTAAATTAGGTTTAAATAAATTGATTAGATACTTTAAATAACGCGTTCCCCCATCAACATTTTGCTGAGGATTCGTCCGATCAACCACACCAAAGCGTTTAGCAGTATCTGGCATTAATTGCATTAAACCCACTGCACCCTTAGGAGATTGAGCGGTCACATTATAAGCTGACTCTGTTTCTATGACAGCATGTACTAAGCGGGCGTCTACTTGATGCCTGTAGGCTGTTTGCTCTATAAAGCGATCAAAACTATTTTTATTGGGTGTGATTAAATGACCCAAGTTCATAGGATCATCTCTATTATCAACAGGGGGTGCTTCTTTTAAAACAGGTATAGGTCGTGGGACACTTTTAATAATGCGTTGATAAAGATCATTCCGAGGCTTATCAGTATAAAAAACACTCCCATGACTATCGATGAACTTGTACACATCCGCCATCGACGACTGGCTAAAAGCTATCACCAATACCATCAACCCGCATTTAATCATAATAAAAGACCTACTCGGTCTTAACCACCACAGTTTTTGCCGCTTTAAGGGCTTTTTTACGGGCTTCTTCTGTCGTGCTGGCAGTGGCTAATGCCACACCCATGCGTCTATGCACATAGGCTTCTGGCTTACCGAACAATCTAACCGCTGTATCAGGATCAGCTAGCGCTTCAGCAAGGCCATCATAA
>CAIXDX010000095.1 GCA_903918335.1 uncultured Methylococcaceae bacterium
AAGGAATCAAAATGGATAATATGAGAAAAATACTGCTAGGTTTATCTTTAACAGCAATGATGCACTCTGCAACTGCCGTTGAAACATTAAAAGTGTGTGCTGACCCTTTAAATCCTCCGTATTCAACTAAAGATGAACAGGGGTTTGAAAATAAGATCGCGGAATTGTTTGCTAAAGACTTAGGGCAAAAGGTTGAATATACTTGGTTTGCGCAACGCATTGGTTTTATCCGTAATACCTTAACAGCGGATGTGGATGATTGGGATGCAACCAGTAATAAATTTAAATGTGATGTTGTTATGGGGGTGCCGGCGGGTTACGACTTAACCTTAAATACTGAACCTTATTATAAATCTACCTATGTTTTATTAATTGCTAAGGGTCGGGGTTGGGATGATATTAAGGATGCTAATCAGTTAACTGACCTGCCAGATCCAAGATTAGATAAATTAAAAATTGCTATGTTTGATCGTGGTCCAGGTACAACTTGGATGCAACAAAACGGTTTGCTTGAACAAGGCATTTCATATCAATCCATGTCAGGTGATAGCGAAAATAATGTCGCCATGCAAATTGATAAGGACTTTAAAGCTAAAAAGATAGATATGGTTATCTTATGGGGACCTATGGCGGCATATGTGATTTCTCAAAGTCCAAAAGACAGCTATAACATGATTCCTATGCATGCAACGCCTGGGGTTAGATTTGATTTTGCGATGTCTATGGGTGTGCGTAAAGGCGACAAAGATAGAAAGGCTCAATTAGATAAGCTAATTGTAAAGAACGCAGATAAGATTCAAAAGATTATCGAAAGTTACCATATTCCGTTATTGCCGTTACAAAAATAAAGTAGGGCAGTAAGGCGGATAAGAAAGGCAACTTATAAGTGTAAGTTGCCTTTTTTTATGGGCTTTATTTTCTATTAAATAAAGCAATTAAGTGGGTAAAGTGCGCTACTTGGTCATGTGATAATTGTGACCATTGAAAGCGCCATTTCCAATTTCCAACTGTTGTGCCAGGCACATTCATTCGGGCATCTGAACCTAGTTCAAGTATGTCTTGCATAGGAATTATGGCTAAATTTGCCACCGAGCTTAGTGCTGCTTGTACTAAAGCACTGTGTAAAGGAATCGATGGTTTACCTAAATAATCGTAAGCATGACTTCTTTCGTGGTCTTGGATGCTTTGTGTCCAGCCAATAGTGGTGTCGTTATCGTGAGTACCGGTATAAACCACGCAGTTCTGGCCATAATGGCTCGGTAGATAAGGGTTTTCTGAGCCACTGCCAAAGGCAAAGTGCAGAATTTTCATGCCAGGTAAATTAAACTCATCCCTTAAGGCTTCAACTTCTGCGGTGATAATGCCTAAATCTTCTGCTACTAAAGGAATAGCGCCGAGTTTTTTCTTAATGGCTGTTAATAAGGCACTGCCAGGTGCAGTAACCCATTCACCATTTTGCGCGGTAGGTTCTGATGCGGGTATTTCCCATGCGGCTTCTAAACCACGGAAATGATCAATTCTAAGAATATCAAATTGTTCTAATTGAGTCTCCATGCGCTCAATCCACCACTTGAAGCCATTTTTACTGAGATATTTCCAATCATAATGTGGATTACCCCAGCGTTGTCCGGTTTCAGAGAAATAATCAGGGGGTACGCCAGCGACGACAGACATTTCACCGTCTTTATTAAGTTTAAAAACATTGCGATTCGCCCAAACATCAGCACTGTCGTAAGAAACAAAGATGGGGATATCGCCAAAAATCAGCACATTATGCGCATTGGCATAGGCTTTTAGGGCCATCCATTGTTTAAAGAACACAAACTGTTCAAATTTAATGTTGTTGATATCATCAGCCAATCTTAGAGCCGCTTCTTTTAAGGCTTTAGATTCTCTTTCTTTAAACGGAGTGGGCCATTGATTCCATGATTGTTGGTTAAAGACTTTTCTAAGTGCCATGAATAAGGCAAAGTCGTTTAACCAGAAGGCTTTGTCTTTACAGAATTTAGCAAATTCATCTTTGTCTTTTTGGCTGCCGCGTTCAGTAAAGCCCTTGAAAACCTTTTCTATTAAGCAGCTTTTATTGAAAGCTTCAGAACCTTTGCATTCTTCGCATTGCTCAGAGGGTTTTAGCCAATCGAGTTCAACTAAACTATCGATGTCGATTAAGCTTGGATTGCCAGCATGAGCTGATAAACATTGATATGGCGAGCCATCAGCATGAGGCATACCTAAAGGGAGTGTTTGCCAAACTGAGATGCCAGTACTTTGCAGAAAATTGATGAAATTATAGGCTTCTTTGCCTAAGTTACCTTGTTTATCAGGCCCTGGTAAAGAAGTGATGTGCAGTAGTACGCCTGCTCTACGTTTATTTAAAAGGTTATTCACAAATCTGCCTCTGTTAATGTTCAACACCTGGTCGCATTGCTCCACCCATCAATGGGTCACCATGGCCTTGCGTAAAGGATTCTGCCAGGTATGCTGGAGGCTCTTCGCCTAATATTAGATATAAGTTAGATAAATTGAGTCGGAATTGTTTTTCAAAACTACTGACAGCTTCTCCTGGGTTATAGTCACCAAACCACCAGAACCAATCAGATCCTTCACAAACTGCAAGTTGAGATTCTGCTACTAGTCTTTGTTCAGTTGTTAAACGCTTAGCTAGTATTGCCTTATCGAAAGCACATTTTACTTCACCTAGCATATCCCAGCCACGATTTTTATCAAGAGATCCAATCCACGTGGAAAATGTACCATAAACCCAGCTACCTGCTGTTAAATGATTTAACGGATAAATAACGGAATTATTGTTTAAACACTCAGAAAAAGTAGTTAGTTGAATGCTAGGATGCGTTGCTAGGCGTTTGTAAAAGGACTGCAGAAAATCATAACCATTATTGGGAAAATATTCCCAAGCATTTTCACCATCCATAATAATGGACACCACTTTGTCACCGGGTTCATGAGAGGCTATGTTTTCTAAATGTTTAATAAAGTCGGTTACGGCATCTTCTGCATGCCATTTTGAATATTCAAAACCAATCAAATCGGAGAGACTATCGTCTCTAAAAAAACAGGCAATGTCGGTATTAATTAATTGATAGGGGTGATGCGTATTAGTTGAGGCGTTTGGTTTAAGACTATTATGTAAAACAGCGCCACCGCTAGCTGTCCATTTAAAGCCAAATTCACTTAAAACGTGTAACGTCTCAGTACTAATACTGCCCTCGGATGGCCAACAACCTTTAGCCTTAATGCCAAAATAATGCTCAAAGGTTTGCATGCCTTTTTCTAGATGCCATATAACTCGCTCTTTACCATGCGGATAGTTTTGTAATATAGGCATGGGGGCGTCAGGCATGGCTTCCTGGGTAGTATTTAAATCGAGTAATAAAGGCATTATGGGGTGAGCGTAAGGGGTAACCGATAGTTCTATTTGACCGGTTTGAGCTAACGCTTTATAGCGGTTAACGATATTACTTAGTAGCTCGCCAATAATTCTGAATAGTTGGATTCTATCGTCAAGCGTGTAGTTTGTGGCTTTTGCTATTAATGCTTGGATGCGTTTATCACTTAGCTTAACGGATTCAGCTATCCATACTAAATGATACCAAACTAAAATATCTTGAAGAAACTGGGGGTTTATGTAATCTAATGCATAGAAGTTTTGCTCTAGCCAGCCCGTTATTTCAGCTAGATTTTTAAAAGCCGGGTAGCGATTAATTTGTCGCTCTCTGTTGGCACGTAAACAATCTTTAATAAGTTGCCAAGTTAAATTTTTGTCTGAGGGAGGTGATGATGCAATGAGAGCATTAAGCAGAGGGTCTCTTAATGGGAGGCCATCTGTATGGTATAGATTAATTTGTTGCACATAATCATCAATCTGCTCTAAGAGTATAGGGGCAAAATTTATAACGGCTTTTGCTTGAGGCGTGGCCTCTACGTGTGCTGCCATGTCTACATAGTCTTTTATAACATGTAGATAAGTCCATGGTAGTTTAAATTCTCCAGATTTTAAATCCCTATATTCCGGTTGATGCATATGCCAGCATAAGACCAGCTTTATCTTATTTGTGTTATTCACCATTATAAATTCTCACAAATTATAGCCATGTAGCGGCGGGATTAGTAAAGACTACATATTGAATATGATTAGCTTTTGCTTAAGAATTTATAGTCACAAGACATAGACTGTAACGCCAGTGATAACCAGCGTTACAGTGTGTACAGCTTTTATTATCTAACGTAATGCAATCGTTGTCCCAACATATCTGAAGTGACTAAAACGACACCACCAGCGCTGACATGAAATCTTTTTTCGTCATCAGCTCTGTTTTCACCAATAATGGTGCCTTCAGGAATATCACAGCCTTTTTCAATAATAGCTTTAGTGATACGGCAATGACGGCCGATGTTAACTTCTGGTAATAGAATAGAATCTTTAACAGAGCTATAAGAGTTAACGCGTACATTAGAGAATAGCAATGAATGTTTAACAGTAGCTCCTGAGATAACGCAGCCACCTGACACCATTGAGTCTACAGCTGATCCACGTCTATCATCGTCGTCGAAAACGAATTTAGCGGGTGGAGTTTGCTCTTGGTGTGTCCAGATAGGCCAAGTGTTGTCGTATAAGTTTAAACCAGGATTAACGCCAATAAGTTCCATATTAGCTGTCCAGTAAGCATCAATAGTTCCTACATCGCGCCAGTAACTTTGAGCGCCACTTTGTAAATCTAAGAATGGATAAGCGTTAACGATGTATTTATCGATAACGGCTGGAATGATGTCTTTGCCAAAATCATTGCTGGAATTTTTATTGTCAGCATCTTTAAGCAATTGCTCAAATAAGAAACCAGTGTTGAAGATGTAAATACCCATTGAGGCAAGAGCAGTATCAGTTCTGCCTGGCATGACGGGTGGATTTTCTGGTTTTTCAACGAAGGCTTTTACACGACGGTTATCATCAACATCCATTACGCCAAAAGCAGTCGCTTCTTCTAGTGATACTTCTATACAGCCAATGGTTAAATCAGCTTTTTTCTCAATGTGATCCGCTAGCATTGCGCTGTAATCCATTTTATAGATGTGGTCACCCGCTAAGACTAATATGTGGCTTGGGTTACGACTACGCAAAATATCAATATTTTGGAATATTGCATCTGCCGTGCCTTTATACCAAGAGTTTTCATCATGTCTTTGTTGGGCTGGCATTAAGTCAACATACTCTCCAAACTCACCGCGTAAGAATCCCCAGCCTTGTTGGATGTGGCGAATTAGTGAATCTGATTTGTATTGGGTTAGGATGCCTATTTTACGGATGCCTGAGTTTACGCAGTTTGATAATGGGAAATCGATAATGCGGAATTTGCCACCAAAAGGAACAGCTGGTTTAGCTCTCCAGTCTGTCATATTCATCAATCTTGAGCCACGGCCGCCAGCTAATATTAATGCAATTGTATTTCGGGTCAAATGACCTATGTTCGGGTCATATTGGTTATTTCTCGGCGCTGACATTTTTTATCTCCATGCTGATATAGATATTACAACTCATAGTTATTTTGGTAAGATTTACTCGACATTCATTCTACTACTACACCGAGGCCATTTAAAGTGAAAAAGCGTTCTGATAACACACTTGACTCTGATACTACAAAAACAATCTCAGATAAAACGGAAGTTAATGCGCCCGAATCTATAGTTACCCCAGACGTTAAAAAAGCAGCGCCTAAGCGTAAACCCGTTGCTGCAGCAAAAAAACCGGTAAAAACAAAGATAGAAGCTCAAACGGAGGTAACGGTTAAAGTGACTAAACCTAAAGCTGTAAAGCCAGCATCTGTTAGTACAGGGGTACATGTTTTAAATGATGATGAGCAAAAAATTATTTCAGCTAAGCATCATGACCCTTTTGCAATTTTAGGTAGACATGAAGTAGATCAACAAATAAAGATTAAAGTTTATTTACCTTATGCTGAAACGGTGAGTTTAAGCCATGATGGTTCTGAGTTAGTGCGTTTAACAGGCTCTGACTTTTTTGAATATTTAGCAGAACCAAATCAATTACCCGAACATTATGAATTATCTTGGATAGACAAAGACGGCTATACCCATAAAAATTACGATCCTTATGATTTTGGTGTGCAATTACCAGAGTTTGATCAACATTTATTTGGCGAAGGCAAACATTGGCACATTTATCAGAAACTAGGAGGCCATTGCCATACTGTTGATGGTATTGACGGGGTTTTATTTACCGTCTGGGCACCAAACGCAGGCCGCGTTAGTATCGTCGGTGATTTTAATCGTTGGGATGGGCGTTGTAATCCTATGCGTAGTTTGGGTGGCAGTGGTATTTGGGAGATTTTTATTCCAGGTATTAAGGCCGGATCTTTATATAAATTTGAAATACTCAATCGTTATACTCAAGAAATTTTATTAAAGACAGATCCGTATGGACAGCAATTTGAATTCCGTCCTAATACCTCTTCTATCGTTGTTAAAGAAAAGAACTACGATTGGCAAGATGAGCAATGGCTCGCTCAACGTGCGAAACGGGATTGGTTACATGAACCTATGTCTATTTATGAGGTGCATTTAGGCTCTTGGCGTCGTGACAACCAAAATAACTTTCTAACTTATCGTACCTTAGCTGTTGAGTTGGTTAATTATGTAAAACAAATGGGTTTTACACATGTTGAATTATTGCCTGTTACAGAACATCCTTTTGATGGCTCTTGGGGTTATCAAACTACCGGTTATTTTGCGCCTACAAGTCGACATGGCTCACCGGATGATTTTCGTTTCTTTATAGATACTTGTCATCAAAATGGTATTGGCGTGATTTTAGATTGGGTACCTGCTCATTTCCCTAAAGATGCGTTTGCTTTAGCGCGTTTTGACGGCAGTGCCCTTTATGAACATGAGGATCCGCGCAAAGGTGAGCACCGTGATTGGGGGACTTTAATCTATAACTACGGTCGTAATGAAGTTAAAAACTTTTTGTTAGCCAGTGCGAACTTTTGGTTAGAAGAGTATCACTTAGATGGTTTAAGAGTGGATGCGGTCGCTTCTATGTTGTATCTGGATTATTCGCGTGAAGCTAATGATTGGGTGCCCAATCAATATGGTGGTAATGAGAATTTAGAGGCTATTGATTTCTTTAGACAACTCAATGCCGTGACCCACGATTTGCATCCGGGTACGGTGATGATGGCTGAAGAATCAACTTCTTGGCCACAAGTAACGCGCCCAACTTGGACGGGTGGTTTAGGTTTTTCTATGAAATGGAATATGGGCTGGATGCACGATGTGCTTAGCTATATGAGTGAAGAACCTATTCATCGTAAATATCATCATGATAAATTAACTTTTGGAATGTTATATGCGTTTACTGAAAACTTTACACTACCTTTTTCACATGATGAAGTAGTGCATGGTAAAGGCTCATTAATCAGCAAAATGCCTGGTGATGAGTGGCAACGCTTTGCAAATTTAAGATTGTTGTACACGTTTATGTATACCTATCCGGGTAAAAAACTATTATTTATGGGTTGTGAGTTTGGCCAAGGTACTGAGTGGAATGCTAATCGGGAGTTGGATTGGTATGTTTTAGATTATCCGCATCACAAAGGCATGCAAACATTAGTTAAAGATTTAAATAACGTATATAAAACTCATCCTGCTTTATTTGCACATGACTTTGAGCCACAAGGTTTTGAGTGGTTGGATTGTCATGATGTCCAACAATCAATCATCAGTTATAGACGTAAAAGTAAGCACGAAGAAATCATTGTCATTTTAAATTTTACGCCAGTTCCAAGAGAAAACTACCGTTTAGGTGTGCCATATGAAGGCACTTATACGGAAATTTTTAATTCAGATTCTAAGTTTTATGATGGAAGTAATGTGGGTAACGGTGCGGTTGTGACGGAATCAGTTGCATGGATGAATCAACCTTACTCAATTAGTATCAATGTGCCGCCATTGGGCGCTTTAATCTTAAAAATTTAAGCCTTATAGCGTTACATTTTTATCAAATACTTATTAAACGAACTTTAGATTAAATGAAAAAAATTCTTTTTGTAACCAGTGAGGCCCATCCGCTTATAAAAACGGGTGGGCTTGCTGATGTAAGTGGTAGTTTGCCTAAAGCTTTAGCAGAATTAGACCAAGATATACGCATAATTATTCCAAATTATCAGGCATTGAAAGCAACAGAGAGCGTGCGATTTTTGTTTTCTTTGCGTGTTGATAATCGCAATATAAATATTTTGGAAACAAAGTTACCTGATAGCAAAGTGATTGTTTGGTTGGTTGATTATCCAACTTTTTTCAATTATCCAGGCAATCCTTATGTAGATGAATTTGGTGAGCCTTGGGTTAACAATGCCGAACGCTTTGCCTTGTTTTGTCGTGTTGTGGTTGAAGTGGCTATGGATAGGGGTTACCAAGATTGGAAACCTGATGTTGTGCATTGTAATGATTGGCAAACAGGATTAATTCCCGCTTTGTTATCTTTGGAGCATGACAGACCTGCTACGGTTTTTACAATTCATAACATGGCGTATCAGGGTTTATATCCAGTGAGTGATGTCGCCTTATTAAATTTACCTGGCCAGTTATGGCATCCAGAAGGTCTTGAGTTTCATAATCATTTGTCTTTTATTAAAGGTGGATTAGTTTATTCGGACTTTATTACGACAGTGAGTCCTACTTATGCTTTAGAAATTCAGACTGCCGAATATGGTTATGGGCTGGAAGGTTTATTGGAATATCGTAAAGACACCTTGGGTGGCATTATTAACGGGATTGATTTGGATCAGTGGGATCCAAATACCGATACTTATTTGCCGCATAAATTTTCTGTGGCTGCATTAGACCAAAAACTTTTAAATAAAACTGAATTACAGACTAGATTTTCCTTACCAAGCAATGAAAAAGTGCCTCTTTTTGGTTTGATTGGTCGATTAGTTGAGCAAAAAGGTATCGATTTAATCATGGATTGTTTGCCAGAAATGCTGAACATGGACCTGCAGTTTGTTTTGTTGGGAAGTGGCGATAAAGTCTTTGAAAAGCAATTACAAGACTTAGCGTTACAGTATCCCGATAAAATGGCGCTAAAGATTGGTTATGATGAAGGTTTAGCTCATCTAATCGAAGCCGGTTCAGATGTATTTTTGATGCCTTCGCGTTTTGAGCCTTGTGGTTTAAATCAAATGTACAGTCAGCGTTATGGCACTATTCCTATTGTTAGAAAAACGGGTGGGTTAGCGGATACCGTAACTGATACTTTACCTGAGTCGATCTTAAATAATACGGCGAGTGGTATTGTATTTAACGAGGCGAGTGCTAGTTCTTTATTGGAAGCTATTAAAAGGGCGTTGATACTTTACAGTATTCCTGACAGTTGGAAAAAGATGCAAATAACGGGTATGGAAAAAGATTTTTCTTGGCAAAAAAGTGCTGAGGAATACTTAGCTTTATACGATAGTCTTTAAATAGCGAGTTACATCAAATTGATTATTTGATGTAACCCATTTGATTCGGTGGTTGTATCTATGAATGAAGTTCAGTTGCTATATGTGGAAAATGTAATTTATAAAAAGAAAACGGCGCTTATTCAAGAGTTAACTTTTTTTATAAAATTACATAATTTAAGTCCTAATAAGGTTTGTGAAGTGGTGTGGGCTGGTGAGGATGAGCAATGGCATACTCTATCGGCGCATTTTCATAGTGCAATCGATGAAGAACAAGAATATTGGCAGGCGAGTGTGACTTGCACAGCAAGTGATGCAGAGTCATTGCCGGGTAATATCGAATGTGTTCTAAAATATAAAGTGCTAGATGAGGAGTATTGGGACAATAATCAGGGACTCAATTATTTTAGCCAAGCTGACTCTGGTATTAGGCTGACGAATTCTCAGTCTGTTCAAAATATTGATTTTGATAATAAGTTCTATCAAGGTCAACACTTTCTTCCTGTTACGGTTGCAGTACAACTAAATACTCAAGTGGAGGCCGTGGTTATCCACTGGACCACCGATAATTGGCGAACTACCCACAAAACAGCCTGTCAATCTAAACGCAATTATTGGGCTGATAATCAAGGCAGTTATGCGCGTAATCCAAATCAATATGGTGTGCAAGTTTGGGGAGCGTTGCTTAAAATAGAAGATCCTTTTTCCTTACAATACAGTCTCTGCTGTGAAGGTAAGAAAAAGGTGTATTGGGATAATAATTTTGATAAAAATTATTCTTTAACCCATGATTTGCTTCGTATCCTTATCCTTAATTTACATTGCTATCAGGAAGATAATCAGGATTATAAATTTTCTCAAATCGCTAAAGCTATTGATGAGCAACAAGTCGATGTTATTTGTTTGCAAGAAGTGGCTGAGTTATGGAATAACGGACATGGTGATTGGAATAGCAACTCTGCAAAGATAATCAATGACAGGCTTAAAAATCCGTATTATTTATACACGGATTGGTCACATTTAGGTTTTGATAAATATCGTGAAGGTGTTGCTATTTTAAGCCGCTTTCCGTTATTAAAAAAATCTTCAAAATATGTTTCTAGTGATACGAATCCAGAAAGTATTCATTCCAGAAAAATAGCCATGGCACAGGTTAATGTGCCTTATATGGGCTTGGTTAATCTGTATTCTGCACATTTAAGTTGGTGGGCTAATGGGTTTGATGAGCAATTTAATGCTTTAAATACATGGGCGGCGTCCCAGCATTCAGATGATGTGCAGGCAACGTTATTGTGTGGGGACTTTAATATTGTCCCCAAATCAGAGGGTTATGATTTAGTAATCGAGCAAGGTTATGACGATGTGGTTAATCATGTAAATAGTAATCTTGAAAATAGCTTTAAGGTAAATGATCATTACTGGCGAGATTATCCATCTGAAGATCATCGTATTGATTATATTTTTATGAAAAACCAAAGTTCCTTACAAACAGTTTCTGTGCGGCCTTTATTTACAGAACACGATTATGGTCGTGTGTCTGATCATTGTGGTTATTTAATGACATTTGAGCCCAAGTAAATAAAACAGATTAGGTATTGATATGCCAATAGCAGAACATTACGCTATGCCACTTGACGGCGTGTTAGGTGGATACTTTCAGAGAGTTAATGATTTTAATCACAAATTTCAAGTACGCTGGGGAAAGATAGATTTTGATGTTTTTTATGGCTCACAAGTTAATATAAAAATTGTCTTAAAAGTCTATCGAGAAGCTGGGGTTTGTGAAACCTATCTCGTTGATACGGATGCTTATGAAATTCAATGGAATAGACATAAACGTAGAACCCGAGATTTTTATATTTTGCCTTGGTCCAAGCACTTTGGACATATTAACTGTATTAAGTTTTCTTATATTATTCATTTAGGTGAGCGGTCTATAGCCTCACAGAATGAATACATCTATATGGATGGTTATCAGGTTCGTAGTGATGATGATCAGTATCGACACATTTCTCACGAACACTCAACACATAATACTTATCGTACGCATGAGTTAAATGCTGGGCAATTGCAAAGCGATGTGGATTGGTACAATCAGCATTTAAACAGCCTCAATTTAACACCTAAATTTACGAAAGGTCAGCAATATCATCCTTATCATCCTAAGCGGTATTTGCATGATCATATTGATAAGGTGGTGCGTAGTAAGTGGGAAAATCCGGAGCGCTTATGCACCATTAAGGTGAGTGTGGATTGTATTGATGATACGGATTTTATTGCCCACCTTATTTATGCAAGTCATCAAGGTGTATTGGTTCAATGCATTGTCGATTGGCGCAAAATGACCTTAACAAATAGTGATAATTACGCACGCTTAAAGTCCGCGCCTATTGAGTTGGTGGGTGTTTTTTGTACGCCTAAACATCACCTCATTGAAGTTGAACCCGATATGCATACCAAATTTGTTATTTTTAATGATGAAGATTGTATCTTAGGGTCATTTAATATTACCTTTGATCGTTGGTGGGCTAATTGGGAGTCCGGCATGACTTTTTATTCCAAAGGTATATGTCGATTGCTGGATAATATCTTTCAGAGTCAACGGGGAGGGGTTAATCAAAAATACGGTGTTGATCCTTTAAGTCACTTTAACTTACTTTACACCTTTGGGCGTCAGATGTTGTTGAATGGCAAGCCATATAGGCCACATCATGCTATTTTGGCTGAGGTGCATCGTGCCAAGCATTCTATTAAGTTGTGTTTATTTTTAATGGGTGATTTATTAGGTGAACATCATGATAGCGTGGTGGATGCTTTGATTCATGCAAAAAATCGTGGTGTAGAAGTACATATCCTTTTTAATGGTCATCTGGCAAGGCAGGGTAAGATAGGTGTTGAACGCTCAATGTCAGACGAATTACAACGACCTTTGTTGCCGGCAATCCAACAATTAAAAAACTCAGGTATCAGTGTTGGTCTAGTATATGGGCAAGATGATCATCCAGTGCCTTATTCCCCTATTCATTCTAAATATTGTATCATTGATGGCACAATTGTCATTGAAGGCAGTTTTAACTGGTATAACACCTCTGTTTTTTCACATGACTTATTGATTGTGGCCAATAATTACCAAGTTGCACAGCCCTACCTATATGAGTTTGATCAAATTCAACGTTCTTTTAGGGTTTATTATTAATAGGTGGGTTGATCATAAGTAAACCATCCTGATTGAATTCATATTTATGTTCTAGCCACCCTTTGCCAAACAGCTTTAAAACGCTATCGTAATAATAATCTGGTTTAGTTGAGGGTTCTGTTGTAGTTACTTTATTTAAGAAATTAGTGGTCGTTAATACGTCGTTAGCACTAACTAAAAAGGGTAAAACAGCGGCATGAAATCCAATTGGATGATAACCTGATTGCACTTTCAGTGCTGTATCATATTGTTCCGCAACAAAAGCATCTTGTTGAATAACTTTTAACATAGGGGAGTAATGTGCCATTAAGGACTGCTTATCTGGATCATCATTACTTAACATTCCGAGCCACAAATAAACTCGAATGGCATTATATCCACCAATTTTAGTGTTATTAACATCATCATTAAATACTTGGTTATTGTCATTGACAATGGACCATTCAGGTGCAAATCCTGTTGGTGCCGATTGTTTTAAGAAGTTGACAGTGTTTTGTTTGATTTCATGCCATTGTGAATGCGGATACAATATTTCAAAACGTCTCAAGATCTGTAAAGGTAGATAACTTGGGTTTAGTCGCCATGAGTTTGTTGTTGATTGGAACCCTCTACTGCCTGGCAAAATCATCCATCCATAATTAGGTATTTGTACTGCTTCTTTTTTTAAAATGTTCTGTGCCAATAAATAACCTAATGATTTATAATGATATTCATTCCAAATTCGTCCGGCTTCGGTTAAGGCGTAAGCAATCCATAGGTCAGCATCTGAGGCTGAATTAGTATCTAATACACTATAGATTTGTTTTTCCTTATCAAACCCCCATAACCAAGCAGGTAAATTTATCGTTAAATCATTATTTGCTAGATTAGCTTCAGTCCAGTTTAGCAATAGTCGGAATGTGTTCTTATCATTTGACATTAGCGCAAACAACATTCCATAAGCTTGACCCTCGGAGGTTGTAATTAGCTGAGGGTTACTTCCATCAATGACACGACCTTCAGTTGATATATAAACAGTTTTAAATTGTTCCCAATCGTTCCATTTCTCATCATTCGCTTGAGAGCAAGTAGAGATGGCAAGTAATGACATGACTACAAAACGAATGATGAGTATTTTCATATAATTATTTAGAGTTGTGTAGACGTTTATAAGCGATATATTTAAGTACACGCCATAATGCCATTATTAATAGGATTACCATGATAACAGTGATAAAACCTACTAAAATGGGGTGGTCAGATAACTCAAACCAGATTAGCTTGTAAATAGGTAGATATCCCGTAAAATAAGTTTCACCCACTTGTATATTAACGACCTCATCGGATCTAAACAAAGAAAGCGAGCCCGAGACTTTTTTATCTCTAGTCATGATTGTCGAAATAATTTTCTTAAATGTGGCTGGTTGAGAGGCGACCACTGCCACAACACTTCTATTTTTCTTCCATGGCGATTCAAAGCCCATTAGGGCGCCAACCTCATTCCCCATATCATTTTTAAATTCGATTTGGTTTGTGACTGTTCTATCTTCTTTTATTTTTGTGGGTTGGAATATTTCGGTGGATTCTCCGTTTCGAATAGGTTGTGTAATTGCTTTTTTGATTTCTGAAATCAGAATATTAGCTAATTTTGTTTTATCATTTTCCTGGACAAGTTGTGTAGGTAATAGGCCAATTACAAGTATGTCTTTATTTTCAATGTCGTTATAAGGTGCTGAGTCAAAAATTGTAAACCGTGTTGCTGGTAATCCAGTAGATGATCCAAAAGATCCTAACAACTCTAAATAGGTTTGTATTTCGCTAGCAGAGGCGTTTTTATTGATAATAATTCCGGTATCTCCTAAATCAGCTAATCGAGTAAAGGGAAAACCAAGATTGCTAAATGACAGTAAGTCAGGCATTGCCAT
The DNA here is from genome assembly GCA_903918335.1 of uncultured Methylococcaceae bacterium. GTDB lineage: Bacteria > Pseudomonadota > Gammaproteobacteria > Methylococcales > Methylomonadaceae > Methylobacter_C. The sequence continues at coordinate 14,577 of CAIXDX010000095.1, forward strand.
GTAGTGATCAAAGCCACTTAAATTGATAGTTGAGTCACCATCAATTTCACCATACATGTAGTCCGGGGTCATAGCTTTACAATCGCCACCATCAGGCTTGTTAAAGTTGTATTTAAATTGAATGTTATTTCTACTGTTCAATCTAAAGCCCGGAATAAACACTTCATGATCTTCTCCAAAAACCAAATCGTCAACTAATGGAACTCTGAGGCTATCATTTTCAGATTTTCCACTGATACCTGTTTTGTTTAATGAATATCCTTTTATAAATAGGTCATTGACAAACATTAATAATTGAGAGTCGTCCAGTTCATTTGGAGGAGAGTATCGATAATTAATATTAATGGGAATGCCTCGGCTTTTCCAAGTAAATAAGTCAGGTGCAATATTAAAATTAAGTGTTATAGGAGGAGGAGTTCGACCTTGTGTTTGTAATTGTGTAGGGGCATCTACCAACTCTCCTAACTTTACTTCTCTATCAAGCGGCATCCAATAAGGAGCATCATAAGGTTTACGAGGCAATATTCTGTTTACATTCGTAATTTCAGCATATGAACCCGCTAATACGGGTGAGCCGATAACTAATCCTTCGATAGCAGTGCGTAGATCTTGTTTATCACGACCTAATACCAATAATAATTTTACAAAAGGATTATTGGGGTGCGAAATTAACTGTATAACTGGTTGATTTACCGGAGGTAGGTCTTTTAAAAAGTCGGGACGTTTGTCATTAGTAGCAAATACCACAGCATGTTTTGTGGGTAATTTATTAATGAGATTAGGAAATGACATCACACGCCATTTAGCCAGACTACCAAAGTAGGATGCAGCTATTCCAGCAGATTCAAGTGTTTCAGCTTGAGCATTTTCAGGAAAAATAAAAGGGATCTCTACTGGCGTAAAATCATTTAAGTCAAAAAACGGTTTTGGAAAAAGTGTTAAGTCATTTTTAAGTGGAGTAGGTTGTATCGTTAACACAAGTTGGCTTTGATTACTAATTTCAAACCATTGGCTCATTTGAACTTGGTTAGTACAGTTTCCATCTCGATATGCAATCAATTCAAATTTAATTTCGTTATATTTAGATAATAATCTCGGATCAAAATGCATGGTATTTTTGATTTGCGTACCTGCTTTGCTGTGGTCAATAGAAAAATATCCAGCGACCTGATCATTAATGAGCACTCTTACGTGAGCAATATTTTCAGAAAGTGTTGGAGAATACATATAACTTACGTCAACTCTGGCCGCAGTTACTATCTCATCGAGTCTGGAACCAAACCCAATTGAATGTTTAGATAAATTACCTTGAAGTTTAATAGGCAATTTTGAGCCTAGTTGCATAAATGTTGTCACATGTTCTATCGAAGGTGGTTTATCTATTGTGTAAGTAATGTTTTCTTGGAAAAAATTACGTTGTGCGGAAAAAACAGGCGCCGAGAACATTATTAACACAGAAAATAATATTGTGAATTTGATTTTGACCGATGCAGCGATTTTCATAGTTAAGCGTCCTTATACTCAATAGTATTATCTGTAATATTTTTTGGGAGCAATGTTTTGATAAAGTAACTAGCCGAACTTAGTAATAAAAAGGGCTTGGTGACATATGGTGGTAGCATTTTAAATAGAATAACATAGCCGTGGAAACCGACTTTAATTATTGCTTTGATACTAGAAATGGGTTTGTCATGTGAGAAGTTTTGGTCCCAGAATATCCAGGCATCAGCTCGAGAGTAAGTGCATTCGCTAAGATCAATTTGTTGTTGTATGGTTAAGTTATCAAATACAACACCAATATAGTCATTGTTTGTATTTGTGATTCGTGCTGGAAATATAAATTCTCTATCTCCACGAGGAATTAAAACATGAATTATTTCATTTCTATTAATATTAGCTATTTTATGATCAATTTTAAGACCTAAGCCTGAACTTGAAAAATCACACATCGTTGCGGATACTAAATGCCCTGATTGTTTTATAACAATAATTTCTGTATTTATTTCCACACGTTGACGCATGCGTATTTGCTTTGTTTCTTGTGCGACGCTGATAGCTCCACCGAGTAAAATTAAATTATATAATGTCCATACAAAATTTAAGATTATTGTAGATTGCTCATCGGATGGACCTAGAAAATATCGATAGACTGCGGCAACAATACCTAATACATTGAGTGTTATTAGACTTAAATAAGGTTTTGATATGCTGAGATCAAAAAAATCACTTTTAACTAAGCCGCCTTTAACTGTTACATTAAACTTACCAGTTTTAGGGCTAATTAATGCCATTGTTGTAGGGCGTGCGATATACCATGCAAGTACTGATTCATAAATCTCAGCCCAAAACGAGTGGCGGTATTTTCCTTGTATGTATGAGTTGGCAATGTTTGCATGTATAAGCATGGGTGCTGCGTAAAATAAAATCTCAACAGCGGGAGCATATATTAAGTAACTATGGAAAAAAAGAAAACCTAATGGAGCTAATAAGAAAATTAAACGTGGAATTCCTCCGAAAAAATGAATCATTGCATTGGTGTAACATAAGCGTTGTACAACGCTAAGCCCTTTACCAAATAATGGATTATCAATACGAAAAATTTGTGCCATACCGCGTGCCCAACGAATTCGCTGGCCGATGTGGGCTGATAAAGATTCTGTAGCTAATCCCGCTGCCTGGATTATGTTTAGATACGCGGACGAATAACCCTTACGATGTAGACGCAATGCGGTGTGTGCATCTTCAGTCACTGTTTCTGTGGCTATACCGCCTATTTCTAGGAGTGGGTTACGCTTTAAGACTGAGCAGGAACCGCAGAAAAAAGCGGCATTCCATAAATCATTACCGCTCTGTACGATACTGTAAAATAGATGATTCTCGTTGGGAACTTTTTTGAAATTACTAAGATTCCGCTCAAATGGATCTGGAGAGTAAAAGTGATGCGGTGTTTGCACGAGTGCCAGTTTTTGATCGGCTAAAAAAGACCCCATTGTAACTTGTAAAAATGATCGCACGGGCACGTGATCGCAATCAAATATAGCGATATAGTCCCCTGTTGTAACCTTTAATGCCTGGTTAATATTACCGGCTTTTGCGTGGATATTGTTGTCTCGAGTGATGTAACCTGCGTTTACCTCAGTTGCGAATACTTTAAATGCTAGGCGATTACCGTCATCAAGAATAAAGACATTTAATTTATCTTTGGGCCAATCAATATCTAGTGCAGCAAATGTAGTTGTTTTGACAATATCTAGCGGCTCATTATAGGTGGGTATAAAAATATCTACGCTTGGCCAAAGGCTAGTATCTTCAGGAAGTGGTATTGGTTTTCTGTCTAGCGGCCAAATTATTTGAAAAAATCCGAGTACTAAAATAAGCCAGGCATAGGTCTCTGCGAACATCAAAATTATTCCAAAAACAACATCCATAGTGTTGTCTATGTTTAAGGTGAATGAGTATCTCCACCATAAATAACGCGATGATATTGTTAAGGAAAGTGTGAGTAATAGTAATCTTGGCAGACGACCAGGTACAGAGTATGCTGTCACAGCAACAAACAACAACAGTAAACTAAAAGTAATTTGTGCTGAAAGAGTAAAGGGTATTGAGATACAAATGGCAGCCAGGATAATAGTGAAAAGTAAATAGATCCGAATTTCAAATTTATTGTTGTAGATTCTTTCTGAGGTTTCAATTCTGCTAAGTATTGATCTCGCAGGACTTAAAATTTTCTTGACTGGAAAAAATATAATCATCTTGATGAAAGTCAAAATGGTATAAATAAAATCTAAATTAATTAAGCTTTTTGAGGTTCTGTTTGATTGTACAGTTGATAACCATACTATTTGTAGAATAAAGCGAATAACATTGGCCGGCGTTGATTCTGAAAAGTTGATATGTGGAAAGTACTTTTTAATCGTTTGAGAGGATTTTTTTCTTTGCTCCTCATGACAAAAAAAGAAAAAAATGATTCCTACCAAAGTACCAAATAATGGCGTTTTATCACCTAGCACTGTTTTTTTAAACACAAGCCAATCCTTGGCAAGATTCGATTGAATAATAAGATACCTCAATTTTGTATCAATAGACAATTGGGTATCTTTGTTAAAATAATCTTTCGTTAACATACTTGTTTATTATCGATTGAAATGACTTATTAACCAAATTACAAGTTTCCTGAACTCTTTTGCAGCAGGCGAAAATGGAGCGTAACTTGTTACTGTTGTTTTTTCTGCTAATGATTCTTTAATGTTTTCATCAAAATGAATTTTGACAGGAATCATTTGTTCCAATAATAGGTTTTTTAATGTTAATGCGATGTCACGATCTATTTCACTGGTTGGGATTAGTTTATTAATGATATAAAATGACTTTTTAACTAGCGATATGTCGTTATTGATAAAAGATGATTGAATAGAGTCAACAAGTTGTGATAGGCAGTTTGTGCTAGGTTCACATATTCTTATGATAATATCACTCAGTTTTAATGCCTGAGTGCTTAACGTATTGAGTTCACTAGAGGTATTTAGAATAACCCATGTTTTACTTGGTAAATTCAGTAAACTCAATTGATCTAATAACCAGTTATCACTAATAGAGTCACTCAATAATAACTGAAGTTCTTTGTAAGTGATTTTGCCAAAAGGTAAAAAGCGAATACCTTGTTCACATTGAAAAGCAGCCTTATACCACGATTGTTGCTGGCATATATTTAAAGCCCATCCAGAGTTACATTGCCATTCCATGTTGAAATGTAGTCGCTGTAAGTTATTCGGATTTAAGTCAAAAACCAAAACATCGTGATCTAACTCACTGAGAATTCGAGAAACATTCGCAACTATTGTGGATGCTCCAACGGATGATTGAATGCCTTGAACACACAAAATACGCATTTAGGTCCCTTTATTTTTATAGTTTGAAGGATTGCGCTTTACAAAAGATAGTATTTCATTAATATGTAGCCACTTTTTTTTTATGTTTATAATGGTCTCATACTCTTTAATTTCTAGATAAGAACTTGAATTCATACCAATACTTTTATAAAGTTCATTTATATCATCTTTTTCGTATTTCATTTTCAATCTTTATTTATATTTATTGATCGTACTTAGTCCAGTCGTTGTTGTCATAAGAATAGAAGTAACGATTCTGGTATTGCATAACGGTTGAGCCATCATTCTCTGAAAGCATAGGGGTTTCTGGTAGATTTTTTAACAACTCGTTTGGAGAGAATTCGGTTTTACTAAAAATATCTTGTTCAAGTAATTGACTTACTAAGTGCGCAACGGCCAAATAACTACTCGGTTGAGTGACTCGCTGTTGTTCACCTATGCGCTGTATGTTATTACCAATTATTTTTAAACCGACTGGTACGTTAGTTATTGCTGGACTAGGTAGATCTCGCATGCCAGCAATTTGCGTTTTATCACCTAAAATGTTGGCTCCATGTTCGGGTATTAGCAAAACAACGATAGGGCGATTAGATTTCTTTAAGCCTTCCATTACTCCATAGACATCATCTAATAATGTAGTTAATCTTTTTTTGTAAGTTTCTGAAGATGCTAATCCCATATTATTTTCAAAGTGGACGCCATCGTGCAAACTAACAGTATTGTAAAGGGTGAACGTTTTATTTGTGGCGTCATTTTCTCTACTTTGTAGCCATTGAGTAAAAATATCGTTATCTCTTTGAATAGGTGAGTTATCGAAGTTTAGTAGGTAAGTCTTTGAATTGTAATGGGTGGGGTTGGTTTCTATATTACCTTTTTCTTTTATAACCGAAGTGAAGTTGTCAAATGCACCATTATGATTAAGAATTAATTTTGTGTCATAACCAATATTTTTTAAGTTATTCAATAAATAACATTGTGGGTTAGATGGTTTAGACATAATGTCTGAATGCGATTTTTGTCCGCAATTGGCTTGCAATAAACGAACTAGTGCTGGGCCACTATATGAAGTAGCTGTATTAAAATTCTCAAATAATATGTCAAGATCTTTAAATAAAATATGATTTTCTAATTTGAAGTATTTAATGTCTTCCCAGGCTAACGAACAAATACTAAGCGCTAAGATGTCAAATTTACTTTTAGATTGTAAGTTGTTATTAAATGTTATGTTTAAATTCGATTGTTTAGCAAAAAAATCTTTTTTGTAGTTATTGAGATAATCATTGTTAATGATAGTTGTTGAGGTTGATTTTATGGGTGTATTAGGTATGGCAACTATCTCTGCTCCTTTATCGATTGGATACGGTGAATCACTTTTGTGTGTTATTTGTACGAAGATTATGGCTGCGATGACTAATACGGACACGCGTAGTACTTTATAAAACATAAAATACAGTACGGTTGTAATAAATAGCATCAGAATAAAGTCAAGAGAAATAAATCGTTGTGTTAATTCAACTAAATAACGGAAATCGAACTGTGATAGTTGACTAAATTGCGTTAACAAATGAGTGATTGGAGGTAAAAAAGAGTCGTCATAAAAAATCACACATCCCAATACTACAGCAATGACTTGCCGCAAAACAGCAAGCTTCCTGTTTTCTATAGGAATCAGTAGGAATGATATAAACGCAATATTCTTTAGGAAGTTTAATTTAATAACACCATTGACAACTAAAATAAGCTTTATGATGAAATAAATGTTCCATATACCTAATTTGGTATTACTTGATTTCAAGTTATTTCCTCAATTCAATTGAAAAAAATTCTTTAAAGCTAGCTGGCTTTAATACTTTTGGTTTTTTAGTTATATTTATGATGAGTCGAAATAGAAAATTCACCATATTTTGTAAGACCAATCCAATACATAGGCCCACTAAGAGTGAAAAACTAACTGTAATATAAAAATCACTGATGTTCATGATAACTTAAATAGTTAAAACAAAAGGAGTCGGTTGTGCAGAGTGTCTAATTATTTTTTTATAATCTCTGACCGTATTATTTTCAAGCTGTAACTGTTGGTTATTATCTAATTCATACAGACTTTTTCTTCGTTCTGGTGAGGATAGAAAGATCAGCTCGCTATTAATTTCATCGTAATACGAAAAAAATTCTTGTGCAAAGAATAAATCTTCAACGGGTAGACTGAATATATGAGCTAAAGCATTTTTTATTTCGGATGCCTCACATTGAAATAAAAACATATATAAATACTCCTCTGTTAACGTAAAAAAATCACCATTACGTTTTATATCTATTAAACTAGTTATCTCTTCTATCGGGATAGCTTTATTGATGACAAACTTCAACAGTGAGGAATTAATCCTTTTGTTTTGACTAATCTTTAATGATGAAATAACTTTTTTGCCAAACTCAGTCGGCGGCAAAAATTTCTGACTAAATCCATTTAAATCGTTTATATCATCAGCTTTTATACTATCGGGTATATCTCGTAGATAGTAACTTCCTTGAACGGCATGGACCATTGTTACAAATTTTAAGAAAGTAACGTTGTTAGGGATGATCAAGTTTGCCCCAGCCTCGATAAATAGTTTTTCTTCGTTATTTCTTAAGTACCTTTCTGATTCTTTTAAAACTATTTTTAATTGTCTATTGCCTTTCTTACGTATTTCAAGAATCTTGGTAGCTAGAAGCTTAATGTCAGTATTGGGATGCAAATAAATTATGGCGGTTGCATTAGAGTTGTAGCTAATTTCCTCCTCTAGTTTTTCGATTGACCTCACCATTTCCCATTCCCGAGGGAATATTTCTTTTTCATCAGGTTCATCTTTCATAACTAAAACACGATTGTCCTGAGATATTGATAAAGATATTGAGTGGTTTTCAAAGGATTTTCTATTGTCATCAGCATAAATTTCATGCTTTATTTCATCTAGTGTTATATTTGATGATATTGATGTTTGTATAGATGAACTTAAATGCCAAAACAAAAGGTCGTATGTAATGGTCATAGAATTGAATTCTATGCTGGATAAACCGTTAAATAAATTATTTAGAGTTGATGTTTTATTTTTTATCAGTTGTGATGCATGGTCTCCATGAATGACCCAAATACACTTTTTTTTATGAAGTACAAGCCAGTTTTGCCAAGATGAAATCGTAATGGCTAGTTGGTCTATAGGCATTAAAGTAAAGTTATCTTGATAAGTATCAATCAAAATAAGGTCAATGGATTCAAAATCTTTATCGCTGGTATCTTGTAAAAGATTAGCAAATAAATCTTTATGCTGATTTTTGAGAACAAACTTTAAAAGTAGATTGTCGCTTTGATAAATTTTAAGCAGTTTTTTATTGATTTCTGGCGACACACTAAACAACTCATTTTTTTCTTTAAAAGAAATTAATGCTGTCTTTGTTGTGGGGTTGTTTAGTATTGTTTGAACTAAAATTGATTTAGAAAAGTTAAACGTCGGCGTTGTGATTATAAATAAGCCATTCTTTTCAATAGAGCCATAACTGGGTGTTAGATTATTAATGCCAATAGTTAATGATGATTTATTCATGATACTTTTCGCCTCTGTTTATTGGTTTAATAATCCATATAATCACGAAATAACATGGGTATTTTAGGTGGAGTACCTATTTGAGACGAATCCTCATTAATATCGTATTTAAAATATAAACCAATGTTACTAGGATTATAATAAGGTGATTGCTGTAATTGTGCTCTAGCACCCATAGACCAATGTTTTGTTAACCGTTTCTCCAAAATTGCATTTACTCCGTAGACTATTGAATTACTATTGCTTCCAATATAGACTGGAGATGCACCCAGCGCCACAGCGCTTGCTTGCATGCTTGCATCATTGGGGTAATAATCTGAATTATTAGTTTTAGTCATAGAATAACCCCCAGATAAACGTACTGAATATGCCCAGTTATCGTAGCGACCATAAGTGGTAATGGGTAGTGAAAAAGAGTAGTAAGATTTCGGACTAAAATACCCGCCATTACCGTAAGTAAACTCGTTTTGATTATTATCGTAACTCATAAAGAGTGTATTTAATCCTAAGTCGACATTAGCTATATCATCTTTCCCTTTCCATATCGTGCCATAAAGGCCTATTTGTCCTTGGAACTTATTGTTGCCCTTAATATTTTCGCCTGTTATATCTTGGTATTGCCAACTTGACCAAACGCCGACTGGGCCTCCATTATCAAAACCTAAGTTAATGCCTGCACCTGATTCCCTCGCTCCCCCCCATGTTTTTCCAGTATTAGGATCTACAAGTCCAGCGTAGGATAATACTGTGTTTCTAACTGCTCTTCTGCCAGCAGTGATGGCCCAAGAGAAACTTTTTATATCGCCATCTAGACGTATGCCTCCGATTACGTCTGTAACAAGGAAGTTTTCGGGGGTTCTGCCTATGTCAGCCATCCAATGATTCCCCATCCAGCCAATATTATATCCAACCCCTGTTGCCTGTAGTGTGGATTGTTGTTGGCCACAGTTCGGATAGCAAGAGCGTAATAATGAGCTACCGAAGTTTTTTGCATTCAAGTCTTGACCGCCAGAAGCATTTAGTAAGAGTGGATTAATCCGGAATACGAAATGCCCCATTTTTTCATAAGGTAGTTTTCCTTCAATAGCGGTACCAAGTACGTCGGTATTGGTTCCGAAACGATAGTCTGGAAAAACGGTTACATAGGCTTCGGTTTTACTTTTTAATGGGTCATTATTAAAATTAATATTGGTTAATCTACTATTATTTTCACTTTCTTTTTTAGCAATATATTCCTGCATTACCTTATGGTATTCCATTTTTTCTTCGGATGAAGCAGAGGAAAGGTTCAATTGCTTTTCTAAGGAGCTTATTTTATCAAAGTTTTTCAGATCGAAATTAAGCTGGGCATAGTCTAATTTAGTATTTAACAGCCATTTATCATTGACCGTTAATGAATCTGCTAGTCTTCTGGCCTGATCCGGTTCATTAATTTTAAGCCAATAGTTTGATATTCGAATCAGTTGCTCAGGATCTTTTTGTAATTGGAGTTCAATTTCATGTAGATTGGAAACGGCTTTTGGTCTATCAAGTTTTACCAAATTATCTAGTAAAGAAAACTTATACTTAAGCCATATTCTCTGTTCATTACTTATGATATTGGGTGAGCGCTGTGCAGGATTAATTTTGTCTATTTGGTTTAATGATTCGAGCAGTTTATCTTGTTTCTCAAGATAAAGAGCAGCTACAAAATAGGTTTCTATTGTTGGTTCGGCACTGTGTATTAGTTTATCGATAAGCTGGTTTGCTTCAGTTTTTTTATCTAGTTGATTAAGAATGTTTGCGGTGCGGTAAGTTAACCAAGGGTCCTTTATTTTGAAGGATTCGATGGTTTTTATCTTTTCATTAGCTTTTATCAGATCATAATGGCTCAATGCGGTTTCTGCCTCGGATAAAAGTAATTTTATTTTTACATCTTCAAAATTATCCGAGATAAATTTTTTCTGTTGACTCGTTAAGTTCTCTGACAGGGCGAGAGCCTCGGTCAATTGATTGTTATCAATTCTTAAATTAATTCTACCCAGAAGTGCTTCTTTGTTGTCCTTATCAATTTTTAGGGCCATAAGAAAGTAATTATCGGCACTGTCAATTTTTTTAGTCTCGGCTGAAATTCTTGCAATAGCAAGATAAGGGTATATTTCCTTTGGATTTTGTTTAATAGCCTCATTAAATGTGTCAATCGCTGATTGAGGATTGGAATTTGCTAAGCTATTGGCATTTTTTATGAGTCCCCAGTATCGTGAAGTTGAGATAAGCGAATTCCATTCCGCGTTATTTTTCCTACTTTTGTCAAAGGATTTACCTTGTAGAAATAACTTTAAACTTTCATCATAGTTTGATTGAGCAAGAGCAATGCGTCCTAACCCATTAAAGATTTGTGGATCAGTGGGTCGAATCTTTTTAGCCAGTAGCAGTAATTTTTCTGCTAATTCATATTTCTTCTCTTTTAAAAGCTTGGTAGCTTTTAACTTTGCTTTATAAGCTGGGTCATTAATAAGTTTTTGATATCGATCTAATTCTTTTTTTAGTTGTTTTGCATTTGTACTGACTGATTCATTGTCTGGGAATGAATTGAGTAGCGTATTGATTTCTTGATCTGTTAATTTATTAACAGGTATATCAGATAATGCACTCTCCCACGAGGAAGCGGCTCTATTTTTATAATTTTCATTATTTGACAATTGTTTGTAAGTGTCTAGAGATTCTTTGTCATTAGGCATCTTCTGAGTGACTATATTCGCTAAAGCGAGCTTATATTCCGGATTGTCAGGGTATTGTTTGTTTCTCTCTTGGAGTGTTTTTTTTGCTTTATTGAAGTCGGTAGCGCTTCTCTTTGAAATTAATTTTAGGTATTCAATTTCAATTGCGATTGTTGGCATTCCTGAAGGAAATAACTCTTCGTAAAGAGCAATGGCTTCTTTGCGCCGTTCGTTACCTGCAAGAAAATGGGCTTGTTTGAGTTGGATTTTTTTTGTACTCGAGGCTTCAAGTAGACTTTTAAGTTTATTGATGTCGGTATACGTAGGGTGTGACTTTTCTAGCGCTAAAATCTCTTGCTCTCCGCGCGAGATATCACCTTTAAGCAGGTTAATTTGAGCTTGAAAATACAAAGCTTCTGGGTTGTTTTCATCGATAGATAGCCAGTGTTCTATGGCTGATTCAGCAATATCATAGCGATGATTAGATTCAGCTAAAATGATTTGTTGCTTAAAATGGGATGCTTGATTAGGGTCTGCTTTTAATTCCAAGCTGACTGCCATCAACGAAATACCTAATAAAATAATAGAGTTACTGTTTAGCATCATTTAATAACTAATAAGTTTATGTTCAATATTTTGAAAAAATTTTCTTTTTACAATTGTTAATTATATTAACTAAATCACACGTTCGGGCTCATCTTATACCTTTAATAACTGAAATAAAAGTATTACTTTTTTGAAAAAATAAAATTAAACAAGACAAGACAAGACAAGACAAGACAAGACAAGACAAGACAAAAGACTTTGTATTTAGCTTGATTGTTTTAGTTATATGAAACTGTAATAATTGACATGTTACAATGCTGTTTCCTATATTTAAATG
>CAIXDX010000096.1 GCA_903918335.1 uncultured Methylococcaceae bacterium
AACAAAGCAAAGCAACTATTCGCAGGTCTGATTTTAATGGCTTTAGGGCTTGGAACAGCGCATGCGGACTATACGCTCAATTTAATGAAAGGGGTTACTAAGGTCAGTAATGACATTTATGACCTACATATGCTGATCTTATGGATCTGCGTATTTATAGGCGTTGTGGTATTTGGCGCAATGTTTTACTCGATTTTCCATCATCGTAAATCTAAGGGTCATGTTGCAGCGCAATTTCATGAAAATACTACGGTTGAGATAATCTGGACTATCATTCCAACTCTGATTCTTGTAGGTATGGCTATCCCAGCAACTAAAACATTGTTGGAATTAAGTGATGTTGAAAAATCAGATATGACTATTCAAGTTACTGGACGTCAATGGTATTGGGATTATAAATACTTAGATAATGATATTCACTTCGAAAGTCATTTGGATGAAGCCAGTGAGAGAGTTCATAGAACGGTGGGGGCAGATCCAAGATCTGTTCCAAATTATTTATTAAATGTGGATAAACCTTTAGTTATTCCCGTTCATAAAAAAGTCCGATTTGTATTAACTTCAACAGATGTCATTCATTCGTGGTGGGTACCTGATTTAGGGTGGAAAAAAGATGCAAACCCTGGTTTCATAAATGAGGCGTGGACTTTAGTTGATAAACCTGGAACTTATCGTGGCCAATGTACTGAGTTATGTGGTCGAGATCATGGCTTTATGCCTATTGTTGTTATTGCAATGGAACAAGCTGATTACGATGCTTGGGTAGCCAGAACATTAGAGCAACAAAAACAAAAGCCAGATTTGAGTGATCAAAGTCGTCAGCAATTGATGGCACATGGTGAATCGGTATATTTAAAGAACTGTGTGGGATGTCATCAGATTGATGGTGCGGGTGTTCCAGGATTGATTCCTGCGTTAACAGGCAGTGCAATAGTAACAGGTAAATGGGAGTCTTTAGATGGCTTCTTACGAGCGGGCACTTCAAAAATGCCGAAGTTTGAAAAACTCAATGGTAAAGAATTTGCCGAGTTGATGACTTACGTACGTAATAATTTGGGTAATAAAGTTGGCGATGAGTTACAGCCAAAACAAACAGCATTACCGGATGATGATGAATAGTTTTCAGATTCTGCTATCACTTACTCTTTTTTTATAATTTTAGAGGTATAAATTATGTCTGCTGCTGTAGATGAACACGGTCACCATGCGGATGATCACCATGATCACGGCCCTGAAAAAGGTCTGTTAAGATGGATTATTACTACCAATCATAAAGACATAGGTACTTTGTACTTATTATTTGCTCTTACTATGTTTTTTGTGGGTGGAGCGATGGCGATGGTAATTCGAGCTGAATTATTTGAACCAGGTTTACAATTTGTAGATCCAGCATTTTTTAACTCAATGACTACAATGCACGCTTTAGTCATGGTATTTGGTGCGGTTATGCCGGCATTTGTTGGATTAGCTAACTGGCAAATCCCGTTAATGATTGGCGCTACTGATATGGCACTGCCTCGTATGAACAACATGAGTTTTTGGATGTTGGTTGCGGGTGTATTGTTATTAGCAAGTACGTTGTTGATGGAAGGTGGCGCACCTAATGGTGGTTGGACTTTATACCCACCACTAGTGTTGCAACCGATTACTGTTGGAAAAGCGTTACCTTTCGCAATTTTCTCAGTGCATTTATTAGGTATCTCATCGATCATGGGTGCTATTAATATTATTGCGACCATATTCAATATGCGTGCTCCAGCAATGAAGTTAATGGATATGCCATTGTTTGTATGGACTTGGTTGATTACTGCATTCTTGTTAATCGCTGTTATGCCAGTATTTGCTGGTGCAGTGACTATGTTATTAACTGATAAATTTTTTCACACTAGCTTTTTCAATGCTGCTGGTGGTGGTGATCCAGTACTGTATGAACATATTTTCTGGTTCTTTGGTCACCCAGAAGTTTATATTATGATTTTGCCTACTTTTGGTGTTGCATCGACCATCATTCCAGTTTTTGCTCGTAAACCTTTATTTGGTTATGCGTCTATGGTTTGGGCAACAGCATCTATCGCATTTTTGTCATTTATTGTTTGGGCCCATCATATGTTTACAGTAGGTTTACCTATAGCGGGTGAACTTTACTTTATGTATGCAACTATGATTATTGCAGTGCCAACCGGTGTAAAAGTTTTCAACTGGACTGCAACAATGTGGAAAGGGGCAATGACTTTTGAAACCCCTATGTTATTTTCAATAGCGTTTGTAGTGTTATTTACCTTAGGCGGTTTTACTGGTTTGATGATGTCTATTGCGCCTTCTGATTTCCAATATCATGATACCTACTTTATTGTGGCGCACTTCCATTACACATTAGTACCTGCTTCTGTATTTATTTTGATGGCTGCTGGCTATTTTTGGTTGCCTAAATGGACTGGTCACATGTATAACGAAAAGATTGGCCAATTACATTTTTGGTTGTCAGTAATTTCAGTGAACATATTGTTTTTCCCTCAACACTTTTTGGGATTAGCAGGTATGCCTAGAAGAATTCCCGATTATGCAGTGCAATTTGCTGATTGGAATATGATTTCTAGTGTAGGTGGATTTATTTTTGGTGCTAGCCAGTTACTATTCTTATATATCGTTATTGATACTATCCGAGGCGGTACTGGTGAGAAAGTTTCTGATGAAGTGTGGGAAGATGCAAGTAAGCATAGCTTAGAGTGGACATTACCTACTCCACTTCCATACCATACTTGGACTACGCCACCAGTAAGTGTACCTACTGAGCATGTGTTAGATTCACATTAATACAAAAAAGTGACTTAGCGTAGCCTATATCAATAGCTACGCTATTCACCTTTAGATATAAATATGACAACGAAAAATAAGAATATTTTAACGGCGGTTATTTTAGGTGCGATTACCTTGATTTTCTATCTATTCGCTGTGGCTCAAGCCGTATCTTAATGAAGGATTCTATCAGTAAAAAAAATCTTAAGTTAGCAAGAACCTTATTGGTGGTTGCGGTCACTATGTTTGGTTTCGGGTATGCTTTAGTGCCTATCTACGATGTGTTGTGTGAATGGAAATGGATAGAACGAGATAGACCGGACGATATTAAAAAAGTACCAGAAGTGGCTTATACAGTTGATGTAAACAGGGAAATAACTGTGGAGTTTTTGACGGTATTAAATGAGTCTACTCCTATGATATTTCGCACAGAAACTAAACAATTAAAAGTACATCCGGGGCAGTATTATACGGTTAACTTTTATGCGGAAAATAAAACAAATAAAGAAATGAAAGCTAGAGCAATTGCTAGTTTTTC
>CAIXDX010000097.1 GCA_903918335.1 uncultured Methylococcaceae bacterium
ACACGCCAAGCATGCTCAACCTCATCAAAACGTAAAAAGAGCGACCTATCCCCTTTTAAAACATCTAATAACAAATCTTCATAAGCATCAATAGCTTTTTCGTCATGATTCCTAAAGCTTGCATCTAAACTACTCGTCCGAGTTTTCATCTCTAAGCCGGGCTCTTTAACCGTCATTTCAATACGAATACATTCCTCTGGTTGTATACCCATTAAAATCCAGTTTTGATTCATACAATGTAGCTCTGTATCTCGAAAAAACTGTAAGGGAGGATGTCTAAAACAAATTGAAATAGTAGATTGCGACTTAGCCATGCGTTTACCCGTTCGCATATACATAGGCACGCCGCGCCAACGCCAGTTATCAATATATAGCTTCATAGATGCATAAGTTTCAGTAATGCTATTCTCAGGGATATTATCTTCCTGCAAATAACTCTTCACCTTTTCACCTTTTATATGGCCCTGTGCATATTGCCCTCTAAAAGCATAACTATGCACCGCCTCTTTAGGAATCGGTCTAATCGACTTAAGCACCTTTACTTTTTCGTCTCGTAAAGATTCAGCTTCCATCGTAGCGGGCGGCTCCATAGTAACTAAAGTCAGTAACTGCAGCAAATGACTTTGCAACATATCACGCAGCGCACCCGAACCATTGTAATAATCCCCCCGCCCTTCTATACCCAACTCTTCTGAATGGGTAATTTGAATATGATCGATATAATTACGATTCCATAAAGGCTCAAGCATGACATTAGCAAAACGAAACACTAAAACATTTTGCACCATGCCTTTACCTAAATAATGGTCTATTCGGTAAATTTGTTCTTCCGTTAAATAACGACTAATCCGTTTTTGTAGGGCTTGTGCACTATCTAAATCATAACCAAACGGTTTTTCGATAATAACACGACGCCAACCTTCATCTTCATCAAACAAATGATTATCACTGAGCCTCTCCATCACCCTGCCGAAATCAGCAGGACTGATCGACAAATAAAAAGCTATATTTCTAGAAAAACTGTCTTTATCGCTTAGCACCTTAGCCAAGTCAGAATAGCACTCCACTTGACCAATATCACCTTGGTGATAATACAAGCGTTCACTAAAACGCTGAAACACGTCCTCATCAAACTCAGACTTCACTTTAGAGACAATCATATCTCTAACTTCGTCCAGCCACTTTTGCTGATCCCAAGGGCGACGCCCCATAGCCACAATCTTAGTGCCATCTGGCAATCGATCAGCACAATCCAAATGATAAAGCGCTGGCATTAATTTAATACGCGACAAATTACCCGTCGCGCCAAAAATCACATACGTACAAGGCTCAGCATTCATAGTCATCCTCACTTAAACTGTGTAAGTTGTTGATGCTGTTTTACCGCCATGACCCGTCCAATCGGTATGGAAAAACTCTCCTCTAGGCTTATCAGTCCGCTCATAAGTATGCGCACCAAAATAATCACGTTGTGCTTGCAACAAATTAGCAGGTAAGCGTTCAGTTCTATACCCATCGTAATAAGCCAAAGCAGAAGAAAACGCGGGGGTAGGAATACCTAACTCAATGCCCAAAATCACCGCTTTACGCCAACCCGCATCCGCAACCTTCATCGCATTAACAAAGAAATCGGCTAACAACAAATTTTCTAATTCAGGATTACCCACATACGCTTGCTTAATATCAATTAAGAACTGGCTACGGATAATACAACCGCCTCGCCACATCAACGCAATCTCACCGTAATTGAGCGACAAGTTATATTCTTTAGAGGCCTCACGCATCAACCTAAAGCCTTGCGCATAAGAAATAATCTTAGCCGCATACAAGGCATCACGAATCGCATCAATCATCGCAGCTTTATCACCAGTAAAGGTTTTTGTCGCCTTAGGTAAGATCTGTGCCGCTTTAACACGTTCTGATTTTTGAGCCGATAAACAGCGGGCAAAGACAGACTCACCAATCAAAGTTAAAGGAATCCCTAAATCTAAAGCATTAATACCCGTCCACTTACCCGTACCTTTTTGTCCTGCTGTATCCAAAATCTTATCAACCAAAGGTGAGCCATCCGCGTCTTTATACGCCAAGATACCCGATGTAATTTCAATCAAATAGGAACTTAACTCACCCTTATTCCACTCAGTAAAAATAGCATGCATTTCATCCGCACTTAAACCCAAGCCTTCTGACAATAATTGATAAGCCTCACAGATTAATTGCATATCACCGTATTCAATCCCGTTATGCACCATCTTTACATAATGGCCGGCGCCGTTATCACCAACCCACTCACAACAAGGATCACCATCAACATGTGCACTAATCGCCTGAAAAATAGGTTTAACCGTCGGCCAAGCGGCTTTATCACCACCCGGCATAATAGATGGCCCATTGCGAGCACCCTCTTCCCCACCAGAAACACCGGTGCCAATATAACTAATATTTTGAGCTTTAAGAGCTGCAGTACGGCGATTAGTATCCGTAAATAAAGAATTACCCCCATCGACAATAATGTCGCCAGGGGCTAACAATGGCACTAACTTATCAATGTATTGATCAACAACCTCACCGGCCTTAACCATTAACATCACAATACGTGGACTACTTAAACTATCTACTAACGCTTCTAAAGAGTGAGTACCCACTACCATGGTATCTTTGGCCGGTCCCTCTAAAAACTCATCTACAACAGTTGTTGTACGATTATAAACAGCCACTTTAAATCCGTGATCGTTCATATTTAAAACCAAATTTTGACCCATTACTGCCAGACCAATTAAACCGATATTTGCCTTCATGTTAGCCCCCTCTACAATGATTGTAAGTCGAAATATTAGCACACTTTATTGGCAGTTCTGCAGTCTATTAGATTCAGTAAAGGACAAATTAGACCTAATTAATTGCCAATTAATTAGCTAACCACTCGATAAATAAATTTTAATGTCAAATATTACATTAGGCCTTGACTAAGGGTGATTAATAAAGTCTAATAACCGTCTTTTGTAGGTTCGCCCAGGTAGCTCAGTCGGTAGAGCAGAGGACTGAAAATCCTCGTGTCGACGGTTCGATTCCGCCCCTGGGCACCATCTACAAAATCTATAATAATTATATGCCCAGGTAGCTCAGTCGGTAGAGCAGAGGACTGAAA
>CAIXDX010000098.1 GCA_903918335.1 uncultured Methylococcaceae bacterium
ATAAGACCGTATTGATTTAATAGATCTTGATAGTCTTTACTCGCATATTGACTGCCTCGATCAGAGTGAACAACTAAACCGGGTTTAGGTTGACGCTGATAAATTGCAAGCTTCAATGCATTACAAACTAATTCAGCTGGCATTGTAGGCGACATAGCCCATCCAATCACTTTGCGAGAATATAAATCCAGTACAACCGCTAAATAAAGCCAGTTATTTCGTACTCGAATATAGGTAATATCAGATGCCCAGGCTTGATTGGGCTCTTTAGGGTTAAAATTTCTGTTTAATACATTTTCAAAAACTGGCAGGTTATGGCGACTATCTGTTGTATTTATAAACTTGCGTTTCCAAATAGCTTTGATCTGCATTTCCTTCATTAAACGGCGTATACGATGAAGCCCCACCTGAACACCTTTATCGTCAAGTTGTCTTTTTAAGCGACGATAGCCGTAGGTACGATCTGATGTTTCAAACTCACTTTTTAATAACACGCTAACAACACAGGGCTTTTGGGGTTGCTTGAGCCTGCGTTGCGCTGCATAGTAGCCAGCACGACTCATATCTAAAACCTCACAGCCTTGTTGAATAGTAATAGCCTTCTCTGCATGTAATTTTTCAACCAGAACTTGTTTTATTGAAGTTCTCGGGCAAAGAAGGCGGACACTTTTTTTAATAGTTCATTATCTGATTTAAGTTTTCTAACTTCAGCTTCTAGTTGCCTAATGCGTTGCTGTTCCGGCGTGATAGGCTTACCTATACCGCTTTGACCGAGTTGTTCGGCTTCAACTTGCTTTACCCAGCGTCTTACTGCACTTTCGCCAACGCCCATATCTTTACAGACTTGGCTAACACTAAATCCTTGCTCTTGAATTAGCTTTACAACTTCTAATTTAAACGCGGTATCAAATACTCGCTTTGGTTTTGTCATTTGTAGTTACCCATGTTTGATTGATTAATTATATCAACCTATATGTGTGTCTGTTTTTATTAGACCACTACACCTAATTATAAGTGGAAGTTTTTATTATCTACTTTTCCAGTACTGAGAAACGGCTCTCATAATGAGGATAAATAGTTCAAAAAACTTATCAGCAAGTGCGATTGCAGCCGTTAGAGGCGAACCAGAATGATCTCCTTTTTGCATCGCCGCTCCAACGCCTGCACCATATAAAGTTGCTAGCAAGGTTGATAATGGGAGTAATAGCGGGCCAATAATAGGTATCATTAACAATAACGATGATACTGCTGCACCAATGGCTATTCCAGCAGCAATTGTTAAATTTGCTTTTAGAAAGTTAATAATTTCAATAACAATGATCTTTCCAATGGCAATAACTTCGCCCGCGATTTCTTGAGTTGCCTCCCATATCTCTTTCAATCGCGTTAATATTTCTGCAGGTATACCTCTGTTTAGGCCTTCAACCATAATGTCATCAAAGTCATTTTGAGCACGTTCCGCATTAAGCATTGATAGTTCGAATAATCCTTGTTCAGGCGAAAGTTCTGCGATTGATTCGGTAGTCATTAGGTGCATCCTGTTTTAAGAAGTTGATTGAAAGTTAATTTGTTTATTTTTGTTAATCATGAATATTTTAAACGCCGACATCATGAACTATTGTATTAATTATTGCTAGTATTATTAGGCTATTTATAGTCTATTTTTGAAAAAAGTTTCTCTTTAATGTTGTCCAGAATCAGTGTAAATTTAAAACTTACTATTATTCACTTCGCCCTAAATATTCTTTTAGGCTTTTATCAATCTCAACTTGTAGTTCTTCTGGGCTTATGACTTTAATATGTGGAATCCAATATCTAACGATAGGGATTATCTGATTGCTATGTGCTACTTTTGCAGAAATAATTAATCCACCGTCTTCTAGTTCTTTTTCGATGACTTGGTTGGCGATTAATTTGCGGCGTTTAAAATAACCCGCTACTTCTGCACGTACTTTTAAAACGACTTCTTGTTTATCGTCTGATAACCAGATGCCATCATCTTCATCAAGTTTTTGATCAATCTGTGGATCAACCTTAAAGAAGGTCTCTAAGGTGATTAAGCCGGATAATTTGGTAAGGCTAAATGATTTAAGTTTGTCACCATCTTGAGCGACTAAATACCAAATCCCTTTATGGTTGACGAGTTTATAGGGATGGAGTCCTTGATAAGATTTAAGACCTTCAGATTTTGCATAATTAAAATTGATGGGGTGATGGGCAACAATGGCTTTTTCTAGGTCTTTAAATAGATTAGCTTTGTCGCCTATATTTTCATAATGGTGACCTTTAACCAAGACAGCGGCTTGCAATCTCGAGTCGAAAATATCGCGCAGAAAGTCATTCGCTAAACTCGGGAATAAACCTTTTACACCGGCTAAGCTTGCAAAACGATGTATATCTTTGATACTGATTTTGCCTAAAAAAGCGGTATTAAGATGGTAGTAACCATCGGTTTTTTCTAGGGGTAAGTAGGCAAAGCGTTCATTCAGATCGCGTTGGATAGTTCTTAAATTAACGCCAAACTCTTCTGCAAGGGCCTGTGGCTCCAGTTTTTCACCTTGATTAAGTTTGATCAGCATCTGTGCCAAACGATAGACTAAGGTGTCGTGATGATTATTGCTCATACATAAATCCTATAATTGTTTGGCGCTATTATGCTGTTTTTAACTGACAGGACGTGTCGTTTTTTAAACGCCTACAATCATAGTTCGTCGCCCATTAACGGTTTTAACACGTTGTTGGATAATGCCTAAATCTACTAGTTTTCTTACATCGTCTAGCACGCGTCTGTAATTACGATTCATCTCTTTTGCTACTCGATATATAGATTCATAGCCTAGTTCTGAAATACAGTAAAAAGTCTCTTTTTGTTTTTTGGTTAGTTTGAACCATTCATGCGTCGGGTTTTTCATGTAAATAGTGCCACAGACATGCCAAGACCAAAGGCCATCTAATATACCTTGTCGAGTCCAAGTAATTGGTTCGTTGTCTGTTAAGAGTTTTCGCCAATCAGGATAGTGCTCAATAAAGACGGGTAAGCTGATAAGTTCTATAAAGATAGGACCTTTCATATGCAACATGCTTTGTTTAATGAGACTATTGCTACGGGTATCACCTTTTAAAATACCCGTTAACCATTTTTCATAAGTTAGATTGGGTCTATCCCAAAAAGCCGAGACTCTGGCTCTATGCCATAAGGAATTGTTAATTAGTGTCATGGATGGTTATGTTAATCTTTATTAATCATATGCGTGGCTAGATCTTGTAGGGCTGTTTGTAGACTGGCTTTTAAACGCGGATCCATAGGAACTTCATCTATGGCTTTATTCATGCACAGCATCCATTGATCACGTTCTGATTCACCAATCGCAAAAGGCAAATGCCGTGCGCGTAACATGGGATGTCCGTATTCCTCTATGTATAAATTAGGCCCACCTAACCATCCCGTCATGTATTTAAATAATTTAGTTTCAGCTGACGTTAGATCGGCTTGATGTATGTCACGAATACCCTTGGCTTCTGGCAAGGTATCCATGTAATAGTAAAATCGTTCGACCAAAGTGCGTATGGCTGTTTCGCCGCCGATAACTTCATAAGGTGTAATGGTTGTCATTGCTGTACTCTTTATTATAGGTTGTGGAGCGGTCTTAATTTATGTGGATATTATACAGGGCAGGGCATTGCTCGACAGTTAAAACAGTGAGTCGTTAAGTTAACCTAGTACGGCGTTTAATTTGATAATAGAGCTAGTTTTTATTACTATGCTCATCCGATTCATTAATTTAGCCTTGATTTATTGGATAGATTCAGGGCCGCCCGATAAAAATGCCTAAAACTATTCTATTTTTCTTGTTGTTATTACCTTTTCAATCGTTGCTTGCTACACCCTGTTCGGGTAAAAAGATGGGCATTTCACATTGTGAAGGTACCCAGTTTGTGTGTAACGATGGCAGTTATAGTCGTTCAACTAAAGATTGTTCTGAGTCTTTTCTAACTAAAATACCCACGCCTAAATCGGCAACTTTGATAGAAAATAAACCCAGTGCTTTTACCGAGAATAGGGCGACATCGCCTTTTATGCAAAGCCCTCGGGAGCGTGAAAGAAGCCGTAATATTTTAAAGCTAGATTATCCAGGATTTACTATTTGGTTAGATTGTGAAAAACACGGTGCGGTAAAGTTTCAGTATGTAGCACAACATGACACAGGTAATGCAAAGCGGTATCCGCGTTTTTATCTAGATCCAAAAGTACCTACTGAATGTCAACAAACCACCGCAGAAGCTTATGGTATGCATTACGATAGAGGTCATCAAGTGCCCGCTAATCATTTAGATGCATCTGAAGATGCTATTAAAGCCACTAACGCAATGCCTAATATTTTGCCGCAAGCCGCTAATATGAACCGAGGTGCATGGTTACAAACTGAAGAGATCATTGAATGTTATCGAGATATTGATGAGTTGTTAGTGGTGGGTGGGGCGCTGTGGGGGCAGGGGTCTAATGATTATTTTGTGCATACGCATGGCGTAAAAACCCCTGAAGCTTTTTGGAAAGTGGTTATTCGCGGTACCGGTCAAGATGAGCGTGTAATTGCTTGGATAGTACCTAATAGCCAAGAGGCTACTAAAGATAATCTGGATCGTTACCTAGTTAGCGTGGCTGATATTGAAGGCATAACCGGTGAAAAACTCCCTGTCGCTGACTATGCTAAACATGAAAAGCCCTCTTCATCATGGACTATCCCAAGGGGATGCAGGAAGGGATAGACGCTATAAGAAATAATAGAAATATTTAAAACCTCAAGAAAAACGACATCACCTGTCAGCTTCATATTGCATGATGATGTCTAGCTTAATTATTCAACTAGGAGTTTTTCTTGAAACACATTATTACTTTTTCAACGCTATTGTCTATTCTCTTAATGCAAGGTTGTGCCGTACAAAAGCAGTTAGTTCCAACGGGTGGAAGCCGTGCTGATGGCATGGTAAAACTTTCATATGAATATGAGCTCTTTGAAGTGCCTAAAATAGATCAACAACAAGGGGTTATGTTGGCTCAACAACGCTGTTCAGCATGGGGCTATAAGAATGCAGAACCTTTTGGTGGTTCTATGCAAAGCTGTATTAGGCCAACACATAATGGGTGTGTCAGATGGTTAGTATCAATTGAATATCAATGCACTGAATCTGTACATCCTTTAAATTGATTTCGCAATTAAATCTTAAAAATACAAGTCGTAGTGCTGTAAGAGATGCCTTTATTATTAATAAAAGCATCTCTATCATTAAGCCTATCAATTTAAGCTTTTCTGAATAAGTCGATTCAAATATTTATCCAATTAAATTAAAACTAATGAACAGTTAAAATTCGACCATTTCCCAGTAGAACCTCCTTACAAGATTCCTTACCACAATAATTTTGATTGTAATTAAACGTTCTTTTAGGTTGATAGGGTTCATCAGAAAAAATCACAGCAATATTCTTATAATAGACATCCTTGTCATTATTCTTAGCAAATTCATTAAAATTATCTGCCAAACTTTTTGCAGCCGCTTCATATACAGTTACTTTTCTTGCTTCACCTCTGTTCTGTAGAATACTGGTCTTTTCGACGGTTAATTTTTCAAGCAGCTCTTTAAACCCCGGAAGATTGCAAGAAGAATCTTTCACGGTGAAGGGGCCGGTCTTTCCTTTACACTTATCATTATATGTAGAAGAGTCCGTAGCAACGGGTAAAGATAAATCAACTTTGGGGACTGTAAATACCAAAGTATCTCCGTTCATATCGTATCTAAGGTCACTCAATGCGACATTAAATTTATAATTTGCCTCTTCAGAAAACTCTACCCATTTATGAAAGAAAGAACCTCCTTCTTCACGTTTAAATATTTCTGTATTTTTTGATTCCGCAACGACATATTCATCAACACCTTTAATCGATCTAAATCCACTAAAATTTGGTTTGTACGCACGAGTATCAAGCATATGGACATTACTTTTACTATTGATGACAGTTGCTTTTTGATACCATAACAATGCCTGTTCATCGCTTTGTTCAACACCTTCGCCGTTTTGATACATCACACCCAGACTTACTTGGGCATCTGAATTATCTTGGTCAGCAGCTTTACGATACCAAGATACTGCTTGTTCATTACTTTTCTCAACCCCAGTTCCATATTGATACATAGTGCCTAAATTAAGTTGGGCATCTGAATTACCTCGCTCGGTGGCTTTACGAAACCAAGAAACCGCTTCTGCATCGTTTTTCTCTACACCAACACCTTTTTGATACATTAAGCCTAAATTTACTTGTGCTTGTGAGTTACCTTGCTCACCCGATTTACGAAACCAAGAAACAGCCTCTGAATCATTTTTTTGAATACCTACACCCATAAAATACATAACGCCAAGTAGATTTTGGCCTGATGAATTTCCTTGATCAGCAGATTTACGAAACCAAGATACTGCCTCTGAATCACTTTTCTCTACACCAAACCCATATTGATACATAGCGCCTAAATTAGCTTGTGCATCTGAATTACCCTGCTCAGCTGATTTTCGGTACCAATCAACAGCTTTAGTGTTATCTTTTTCAACACCCTCGCCATTCTGATATTTCAAACCTACCTGAAACTGTGCATTTGCATTACCTTGTTCAGCTTTAGCAATTAATTGCTGATCCTCAGGCGTCACTAGAGTTTGATTTTTAAATATTTTGTCTTTAAATTCAGTCCTAGATTCATTTATCCCTTTGATAATATTATCTTTAAAATCTTTTCTTTCTATCAACTCCTCCATTTTAAGCAAACCAACATCAAACATTAGACCTGTTACTAGGGCGCCAGCTGCCCCACCCAATGCTGTTCCAAAAACGGGGACTATTGAACCCAGTGTTCCTCCTATTACAGCCCCTGTTCCTGCCGCTCCAGCTTTTTTAACAGCCACCTTTGAAATCGCTTTTGCTGCAATTTTAAAAGCACCTTTACTCATCACTTTAGCCGTAACAGCAGTACCAATACCTGTAGCCACAAGCCCACCTGCTATCAATCTTTGCTTAAATTCTGTAGCACCAAGAATATAATCAGGCATACTGAATGCATCTTTTAAAGAAACACTTTT
Organism: uncultured Methylococcaceae bacterium; assembly: GCA_903918335.1. Classification (GTDB taxonomy): domain Bacteria; phylum Pseudomonadota; class Gammaproteobacteria; order Methylococcales; family Methylomonadaceae; genus Methylobacter_C. The sequence goes on from CAIXDX010000098.1 coordinate 7,124, forward strand.
TAGAATTTTTAGATTTGGAAGATTATTTGGCAACTTATTCTCATCCAATATTTTTTTCACTGCAGTTTGTCTTTCATCATCAATAAACCGGTTTGTAGCCAGCACTTGTTCGATATCATCAGTTAGCTTTTTAGCAACATCACCTTTACTTAGATAATTTACGAGCTGCGATTTCATTTCACTTTCAATAGCACCAATCGATAATAAGCGAACATATTCAGCGGTAAGACTGTAATACTCGTCTAAATAACCATCAACATTTGCCACCATCAGATCAAAAGCCTTATCAATTGAACTTTCCAACACAGATCTAAGATTTGGATCACTCATCTTACCAAGAGCAATTAAGTTAATAGCTTGTATCTTTTTTACGGTATCTGGTTTGTAAAAATTGTTATCTATTTGTTCCGCATAATTATAAATTTGAGCTTCTGTAGCATGAATGGCTTCCAGCCATTCGGGATGTGCAAATATTGTTTTTTCTATATAAAAAGTAGGGCGAAGACAAATAAAAAGTAAGAAAAATGTAATGGCAGCCGAGGACAAAGCAATGGTTTTCTTTATCAGAGGTGCCGGGACATCATCGTCGCTAATTGGGCCAAATATTCGCCTGTATTCATGTTGATGAATAACAAAGGATGAAAAGGTTGAAGTCGCACTAAAAAAAATGACAACACCGCCCATAGCTTTTAATAACAGAGGCCATATTTTTCCAAATTGACCTAAATGTTGAATCATCCAAGATTGAAAGCCGTTTTTGAAAGTTGATATTTCTAAAGCGAGTCGAACGGTCAAGCTCCCCGACTCCTCCATAATAACTTTTTGATGTTCTGTTACTGTATTTATAAGCGAGAGATAGGACGTCTGCTCATCAAAATATTTAATGATCACCGCATAGAAAATTACCATAACAACGAGACATACCCACCTAGCCCAAATGATGGAATAATTTGTGAGAACATAACCTTTTTTTATTTCAGTCTCTAAAAATTGTCTACTTTTATCGAGAACAAGCCAATAAATAGGTATTAAAATGACTAATGCAAGCCAATCAATTTTTGAGTAACTGACAAAAAGAATCAGTGTTATAAAAGAAGTTATTAAAGCCCATACTATCCATAGCATGTTTTTTATAAATCGTCGAGAAAACAGCCAGTAAACCCATCCTCCCTGTCTATAAAATGAGACGATTCTTGTTTGATTTATTGCAATACTGTATGCCCCGGACAACGCTATAGGGATAGCAAATATCAAAATATTAAGAAGCACCATCCCAAAGGGTAAAGATGCTAATTTTTGACTTATATAATAAGCATATCCACACCAAGTTATTGATAAGAAGCAGAAAGGCAAAAAGCCTATCTTTGGTTTTGATTCAGTATTTGTCATATTTGAATAATAAGAAAATAGTTTTAAAATGGATGTCAAAATAGACAAGCGGTTTCATCAATTGTCCCTACCTTAACGAGATAGTGACTGAATTATCGATGAATAGCGTGATAGGACTTCTCGTTTTTTGGAATCATACCTAATTCATTACTCCTAACAAAGTTTTTTTTATAATTAAGCGATTTAATGAAAATTCATATGAATCAAATAACGCAAACACACTATAAAAAGTGGGGTTATTCAAAGTAAGCAAATATTGTTAAAATAGAAAAACTCATCGATGATTAAATTCATAGTCTCAATTAGCTTGATACTCGCAATAATAAATTATTTTATCTGTTGATTTATTTGCGTCGTATAGTAAAGCCCCGTTCCTGGGATGCCGATACTAAAATATACTTTTCCTTGGGCGCTTAAACCCACACGAACCAGTCCTAGATTAATAGTCCAGCCTACGCCACTATTAGAAACATTGGCTCTAACGGGCCCCATATTGATAGATTTTCTCCACCTTAATCCCATATTTATCCCCTCTTTTAAATTAATTACCTAATAAATATATTTATTTTTTGGTTGTGAAATTGGTTTGGTTCCATAAGCGATTACCTGAAGAATCAACTGGCACAGTTTTATTGCCTTCAATACGATAATGCACGTCAGTCCATTTACGGTTCCCTGATGCGTCAACAGGGACAATGTTATTTCCTTCAGTACGATAATGGGTTTCAGTCCATTTACGATTTCCTGATGCATCAGTGGGGATAGTTAAATTTCCTTCAGTTCTGTAATGCGTCTGATCATATTTAAGATTACCCGCCGCATCTGTCGGAATGATCCTATTATTTTCAACACGATAATGGGTGTCGTTATATTTAAGATTACCTGAGGCATCGGTGGGTACTATGCGTTCTACCGCAAGACTGGTTTGTGCGATGACTAATAAGCCGATAATCGCTAGTAATTTTGGTTTCATAGTATGTCTTCTCCGTAAAGTTAGTTTAACGTTGTCATTTTCATAAATTGACCTTCAAATAATTCTGATTAAAATTTAACCCCAACATTAGCATATGGGCCGTGATAACCTTGTAGGTTGTTTCCAGCAGTGCCCCAATTTTCAAGTTGATAACCCGTTTGAAGATCAATGTTGTAGGGATTAGTTTTTATTGTATAACCGATGCCACTTCCTGCTTCTAGTATAAGATTTTGTGCTGAATTATTTCCAGTTGATCCCATTAAAAAGCTCGCTCCAAAGTTACCAAAAACTCTAAAGTCGTTTGAAAAAGGTTTCCAAATAGGAGTCCCTGTTACGCGAGGACCAACCCCAAAATAGGTAGTTTTGTAGGAGTATTCTGATGGGTAATAATAAGGAACAGTATATGAGTAAGTTGATGAAAATGTGCTAATTGCTGAGCGAACACCACCGGCTACTCTTATTCCAACATTATTTGTGATTGAGAATAATTTGCCGATTTCTAAATCTAATATATTCATTTGATTATTTGTTTTTGATGAATATCCATAAGTGGATGATGAATAGTTAGAGTTAAAGTTTTTGAATTTTAGAGCATAATCCCAGTTATTTTTAGATTGATAACTACCAGAAACTTGGAATCCTGCATCATAGTTGCCATTGCTTCCATTATTTCCGTAATACAAGTAAGGGTAAGGACTGCTTGAGTTTGGATCTTGAGTCACTACGAGGGCGCCCGCAGAAACCGTGAACCCTTCTTTTTCATTTGGTATAAGTGCTTCTTGTGACTCAGCTAGCGCTTTATTGTTAATAACAAGTGTTGATTTTGGGAGTTCATTTAATTGTTTCTTTGCAACTATCAGTTCATTTGTTGTTTTTTCCAGATTTGTTTTAAGGTCTGATTCTCTATTTTTTGAATCGGCTACTTCCTTTTTTAAATCCATAATCATTTTAAATAATTCTTCATTACTCGGAGCTGCGTAAGTGGCTGTATTAATAAGGAATAAAGAGGTCAGCGTAATTAGTTTTTTGTTATGTGTCATAGTTAGATATCTATCTGAAAGTTAATTTAACGCTGTTATTTTCTTAAACTCTAATGACAGGTGATGTCGTTTTATACAGAACAATAAAATTTAATTAAACGACATCACCTGTCAGATGCTTCAAGCATTATGGGTCGCATCTTAAACAACAAAGAGGTGAAGTATTATGTTTTGGGCATTTATATTATTGGTTGGCTTGGGTTTTGTATTTACAAAGTTGGGTGCTTATTCAGTAACCGTTGCTATTTTATCGGGCTCTTTAAAGTTAGTTGGACTTCTGGTCGTGATTGGTGCGATATGGTTTTTCTTTAAAAGAAATAGTCTTTATTAACTTTTAACCTCTCAATGCATTGCTATGCTCACTAATGATTCTGGCTTTAGTCGTTCGTCAGCTATCCATCTATTTTTATTAAAGGATTGGGTCGGTAGTCATTAAATAGACGAGATAATAGTTATTGTTTTTATTGGAGTTAATCTCAACGAGTGTTCCATACATTTGTTTAACCTCTATTTACATTAGAATGAGATACAACCGGCATGATTAAGCGATCTAACCTATGATGTTATAAATATAACTTGTTAGGCTATTATTCAGAATAGGTTAGTCCTAAGAATGGTTTATCTGTCATTGATACCAGTGACTCGGAAATTGATCGTTTGGAGTAATTATTATGTTTTTACATGTTACTGAAGCCCGTTATTTGAATGCATACTGCATTGAAGTTGCTTTTAATAATGGTAAAAAAGGCATTGCCGATTTGGTTGATGCTTTAAAAGGCCCTGTGTTTGAACCTTTAAAAAATCTAGAAGTCTTCGCTAGTTTTAAAGTTGATCCAGATTTAGAAACCATTGTCTGGGAAAATGGTGTGGATTTAGCACCTGAATTTATTTATTATCAGACCTTTAAAAACGAGGCGAGTTTACAAGAGCAGTTTAAGAAATGGGGTTATGTTGGATAAAAATGATGTTGTTTAGGTTTTGATAAACAAAATTAATGCTAAGGCTAAGTTAAAGTGCTTTCTAAAAACAAAGCATACAGCGCTACTTTTGCTCGACTAGCACCCACATAAAGCCATTCAGGATGAGAGACAGCTTGATTATCTAAGCCCACTAAAATCACCACATCAGCTTCAAGGCCTTTAAAGCCTTGTATTGCGCCGACTCTTACACAATCAGCTATGGGATTGTGCATTTCAGTAGATATAGATACATCCGTTAAACCACAGGACCATGTAGATTTTTGGTTGGTATGCCGATACGGTGATAACACCACGATGCGATCTGGTGTAATGCGTTCACGTTGAATTAATCTTTTCAGCAATTGCCGTAATTGTTCACCCATTAAGGTAAAGTTTAAGCTGTATTGAACCTCGGGTAGCAAACCGTTTTCGACTCTAAAAG
>CAIXDX010000099.1 GCA_903918335.1 uncultured Methylococcaceae bacterium
AGGCGAGGGTCGGGGGTTCGAACCCCTCAGCACCCACCAGACTTTGGAGTGGTAGTTCAGTTGGTTAGAATACCGGCCTGTCACGCCGGTGGTCGCGGGTTCGAGCCCCGTCCACTCCGCCAAAATCAGAAGCCCCGAACCCTTATGGTTCGGGGTTTTTTTTTGCTCGTAAATTGATACATTAAGGCTGATCTATGCTAACTAAAATTAGAGAAAAATCACAGGGAGCCCTTGCTTGGGTTATCTTGTCATTAATTTGTGTGCCTTTTGCTTTGTGGGGCATTAACAATTATTTAGACGCAGGTGGAGAGTCGCCCGTTGCATCTGTGGGGCCTAAGGATTTCTACCAGAGGGATGTTAATAAAGCTTACGAGCAATATAGTCAGAATCTTAAAGGCTTAGCAATAGATGAACTAACCCTTAAAGCGCAAGCGTTACAAAAATTGATTAAAGATGAAGTCTTATTGCAATATGTGCAATCTCAAGGTCTTTTAGTTACCGATGAAGAAGCGAGAGATTTTATTAAATCATTACCTTATTTTCAAGCAGATGGTAAGTTTAGTGATAAGCAATATAAAGCCTTATTGGGCTCTCAAAGAATATCATCGTCAGAATTTGTTAGTCGTGTTAAAAATGCGCTTGTTATGGAGCAATTTCAACATAGTATTGTTGATAGTAGTTTCGCTACTACATATGATGTGGAGAGTTTTTTTAAAATTCAAAATCAGCAACGAGATGTTAGTTATATAACAGTTGGGCTTAATTCAGCCGCTGAACAACCTACAAATGAAGATATCTCGAGCTATTATCAGAAAAATCAAGAATCCTATCGCACGCCAGAGCAAGTCTCTGTGGAGTATGTAGAGCTTAAGCTTGAAGATTTGGCAAATAAAGTAGATGTGTCTGATGATAAATTAAAAGCGTATTACGACGAACAAAAAGATCAGTACACGACTCCAGAGCGACGAAAAATTAGTCATATTTTGATAGCCATTAATGACAAAGTGACAGAAAAAGACGCCTTAGAGAAAGCATTAAAAGCTAAACAAGAATTAGCAAAAAAAGATTTTGCAACTATTGCTGCGGAAATATCGGATGATAAATTAACGGCTAAGAAAGGTGGTGATCTAGGTTTATTTAACGTAGGAGTTATGGAAAAAGCTTTTGAAGATTCAGCGAGCTCTTTAAAGCTGGGTGAGGTTTCAGAGCCTATTAAATCATCTTACGGATATCATTTGATAAAAGTAACCGAGTTGGTTGCCGGAGGTGCTAAATCATTTGATAGTGTAAAAGACGAGCTAACTAAGGCTTATCAAAAAGCTCAAGCAGAAAATGCATTTTATGAAGCGAGTGAAAAATTAACTCAGTTGAGTTATGAACATCCTGATAATTTGCAGTCTGTTTCTGAAGGGTTGGGTCTTAAAATTCAAAAAACAGCACTTTTTAGTAAAGCGAACGGTCAAGGTATTGCGGCTGATGAAAAAGTGCGTAGCGCTGCATTTGCTGAAGAAATCTTGCAAGGCAATAACAGTACTCCCATTGAAAAAAGTAATGAGCATTTAATTGTTATCAGATTATTAGAGCATAAAGTAGCAACTCAACGAGACTTGAACGAGGTTAAATCAGATATCATTGCTATATTAGCGCAAGAGAAAGCGCAAAAATTAGCGGTAGAAAAAGCTCAGAAAATAAAAGTGAGTTTAGAATCTGGTAAATCGATAAATGATGTCGCTGCAGAATATAAATTAGATGTTAAATCTGAAAATGCTTTAGTACGAGGTAAAAGTAAATTACCCGCTCAATTAACTGAGGCAGTTTTTAAAGCCGCTAAACCAGTGGGTGATAAAGCGAGTGTTTTTATTGTAGGATTACCTTCGGGCGAACAAGTTGTTGCTAGATTATCTAAAGTAACCCCGGGTGTTATGAGTGATGATGATAAAAAACAAATGGATTTAGCAAAGAAAAATATTGCGAATGCATTTGGACAAACAGACTTCAACCAAGTGTTGAATAGTTTGCAGGCGGAAGCTGATGTTAAAGTACATAAAAAAGCTCAAGCGCAGCAACAATAAGTAAGACTAACAACAAAAAAGGGAGCTATATGCTCCCTTTTTTGTTGTTATTTAAACTACACTCAGATCATTTGATTAGGTACAATTAAAGTATCTAAAGTCTATTCAGTAATGTTCATTTTTTGTTTATGAAGATGAGATCCTACATAATCCCATTGTTTTTTTTATTACTGATGGGTTGCGATGATATACAGCTCAATAATCCTTATTCAGATGATGAAGGTAACCATAGTGTTTTATACCAATCATTTTCAGAGCGTCCCAAACACTTAGATCCTGCTACATCATATAGCGAAAATGAATATGCGTTTATAGCGCAAATTTATGAGCCGCTTTTTCAATATCATTACCTAAAAAGACCTTATCAATTAACGCCATTAACGGCGACTAAATTACCTGAAATTATTTATCGTGATAGCGAAGGTAACGTTTTAGCCAATAATGTCTCAGAGCAAGACATTGCTTATACCGATTACATAATTAATATTCAGTCTAATATATACTTTCAACCACATCCTGCTTTAGCAAAGGATACGAGTGGAAATTACATTTATCATCAATTAACCCCAGATCAAGTTCAGGCTTACAACACATTAAGTGATTTTAAAGAAGTGGGGACACGAGAGCTGACTGCAGGCGATTATATTCAGCAAATTAAGCGGTTGGCGCATCCTAAAATACAATCGCCCATTGCTGAAATTATGAAGAACTATATCGTTGGTTTTGATGATTTCTCAAAACAAGTCAAACAATTGAAAAAGACTGACATTAGTGCTTTATCAATGGCCGGGCTAGAGATAATAAATCCCTATCAATACCGCATTCGTATTAAAGGAAAATATCCGCAATTTATCTATTGGTTATCCATGCCATTCTTTTCTCCTATGCCGTGGGAAGCGGACGTGTTTTATGAGCAAGCTGGGTTAGCCGATAAAAACATCACCTTAGATTGGTATCCTATTGGTACAGGCCCTTATTTATTATCTGAAAATAATCCTAATCGGCGGATGATATTGGTCAAGAATCCAAATTTTCATTTAGAAACTTACCCGACAGAAGGTGAACCAGAAGATCAGGCAAAAGGTTTATTAGCCGATGCGGGTAAAAAACTGCCTTTTATAGATAAAGTTGTTTTTATGTTAGAAAAGGAAACGATCCCTTATTGGACAAAGTTTTTACAAGGTTATTATGATGCTTCTGGCATAGCATCAGACAGCTTTGACCAAGCGATACAATTTACAGGTACTGGCGGCATTGCATTAACAGAATCTATGCAAGAGAAAGGTGTTCAGTTACAAACATCAGTAGAAACGTCAATTTTCTACATGGGTTTTAATATGCTTGATAGTACCGTGGGTGGTGACAGTGAAAGAGCAAGAAAATTACGCCAAGCTATCTCAATAGCGGTTGATTATGAAGAATTTATTTCTATATTTAGAAATGGTCGGGGAGTCGTAGCTCAGGGTGCGATACCGCCAGGTATTTTTGGTTATGCAGAGGGAAGAGAAGGTAATAATTTTTATAGTTTTGATTGGCAAAATAACAAAGCACAACGCAAAAAAATAGCCGAAGCTCAAAAATTAATGCAAGAAGCGGGTTATCCCAATGGTGTTGATCCGACTACAAAAGAACCGTTGATATTGTATTTTGATACAGCTGCGGTAAGTACAGATGATCGTCCCACCATGAATTGGTATCGAAAACAATTTGAAAAGCTGGGTATTAAATTAGTCATTAGAGCGACTGATTACAATCGTTTCCAAGAAAAAATGCGTTCAGGGAATGAACAGATTTTTGTCTGGGGCTGGAATGCAGATTACCCTGATCCAGAGAACTTCTTTTTCTTACTCTACGGTCCCAATGCTAAAGTAAAATTTGGTGGGGAAAATGCCGTCAATTATCAAAGCGCTGAATTTGATAAGCTGTTTGAGAAAATGCGCAATATGGATAACACGCCAGAGCGCTTTCAAATCATCCAGCAAATGCAAGAAGTAGTCAGACATGATTCGCCTTGGATCTTTGGTCTACATCCCAAGAACTTTTCTTTGTATCATAGTTGGTTTGGTAATTTAAAACCCAACCTGATGGCCAATAATAGGCTTAAATACACAAAACTAGATATACCAAGCAGAACAGAAAAACGTAAGGCATGGAATCATCCCGTGTTAATGCCCATTATTATCGGGTTAATAATCATAAGTCTTATCGCTTTATTAACGTTTTATCGCCGTCAGATGAAGAGGGCTAACAAATGATTCAGTATATTATTCGGCGATTTTTATATGCCATCCCCTTATTAATTGGCGTTAATATCCTCACCTTTGTGCTCTTTTTCGTGGTGAATAGCCCCGATGATATGGCGCGTATGCAACTGGGTCAAAAGCGCGTGACCGAGCAATCCATTAATAATTGGAAACAACAGCATGGCTATAACTTGCCGTTATTGTGGAATGCCGAAGCTAAAGACCAAGAGAAACTTACCCAAACTATTTTTTATCAAAAGTCGGTAGGCTTATTTCTATTTAGATTTGGTGTATCAGACAGTGGCAGAAACATAGGGGCTGATATACAAGAACGCATGTGGCCTAGTTTGGCTTTGGCGCTTCCTACTTTAGTCTTAGGCTTAATCGTTGATATCAGTTTTGCATTGATGATGGTTTTATATCGCAATAGTTACATAGAACGCACTGGGCTTGTTTTGTGTGTCGTGCTGTTATCTATCTCCTCGTTGTTTTACATTATTGGCGGGCAATTTATCTTTGCTAAAGTATTAAAGTGGGTACCTATCTCAGGCTATGACGACGGGTTTTCGGCCATTAAGTTTCTAATTTTGCCTATCTTAATAGGCGTGTTTTCTGGTTCAGGGTCAGGTGTGCGCTGGTATAGAACACTGTTTTTAGAAGAAGTAGAAAAAGATTATGTAAGAACTGCTAGAGCAAAAGGCTTAACAGAAACTCAAGCCTTGTTTAAACACGTCTTACCCAATGCCTTAATTCCGATATTAACCGGTGTCGTGGTTATCTTGCCGTTATTGTTTATGGGTAGTTTAATTATGGAATCATTCTTTAGTATTCCAGGTTTAGGCAGTTACACCCTAGATGCTATTAATAGCCAAGATTTTGCTATCGTTCGATCCATGGTGTTTTTAGGTTCAGTGCTCTATGTGTTTGGTTTGTTATTAACCGATATTTCATACACATTAGTGGATCCTCGGGTGAGGTTGTCTTAATGATAGTTTTATGGACAGATGCTCTCATTTATTTGTTGCTGATAAGCGTGTTATTAGTCGCCCTATCACTGCGCAACAAAGAGCACATGCAAAGACCTTTACGGAAAATTTCTCAAAGTAAGATTGGCATTGCCTCATTAGTGATCTTGCTGTTCTTCGTGGGAATAGGGCTGTTAGATTCCATGCACTTTAAACCCAGTGATACCAAAAATACAGAGATTATTAGTGTATTGGATTATTGGGCCACCAACTTAAGAGAGCATAACGAAAAGACCTATTCAGCGCCTTTTTCTACGCATTTATACAGTAAAGAAATTATCGTTTCCCCCGATGGAGCCGTGCATTGGGATTATCAAAGACTAGAGTTTGGCGGCAGACATATTTACCTGCCAGAACATCAGCTGTTACCTGATATCGCAAAAAAAATAGCCATTGGATTGGTGCAAGGTATTGTTATAGACTGCTTATTGATAGTTGGTTTTCTAATTATTCGATATAAACTGTTAAGAAAAGGGACGTCTGTATTTTCTCTTAGTACGCGCACAAAAACAGCTGTAGTCGTTTCGGCGGTTGTGATCGCAGTCGCTTATTGTTTGGTTTATTTATCCAGTTTTTATCATGTTTTTGGGACAGATAAAGTGGGTGAAGATGTCTTTTATCAAGCGATAAAAAGTATACGCACCGGGTTGGTATTAGGGACACTCACCACATTAGTGATGCTACCGCTCGCGATTATTTTTGGTATTCTTGCCGGATTCTTTGGCGGTTGGGTGGATGATGTTATTCAGTATATCTACACTACCTTAAACGCGATACCTGGCGTGTTATTAATAGCGGCATCCATACTGATGGTGCAAGTGTATATGGCTGGGCATGAACAAGCATTTACTAGCATCATTGTTCGAGCAGATACACGATTATTGTTTTTATGCTTAATATTGGGTGTTACTAATTGGACGGGATTATGTCGCTTATTAAGAGCAGAAACTTTAAAGTTACGAGAAATGGAATATGTGCAAGCCGCCCGCGCATTAGGTGTTAAACAAGGTATGATTTTGTTTAGACACATATTACCTAATGTCATGCACATCGTGCTAATCTCAGTCGTATTAGATTTTAGCTCATTAGTATTAGCTGAAGCCGTATTGTCTTACATTAATATTGGCGTAGACCCCACAACCTATAGTTGGGGCAATATGATTAATGGTGCAAGATTAGAAATGGCCAGAGAACCGATAGTATGGTGGTCATTATCAGCTGCGTTTTTATTTATGTTTACCTTAGTATTAGCAGCAAATCTATTTGCAGATACCGTACAGGATGCATTTGATCCACGAAGGAGCGCAGATTGATTGAGTTATAGTTGAATAACTGATTGATTCAACTGCGTAGACGACTTGATGCCTGTCATAGATAAAAATTTAGTGGATTGTTAATGGTCTTTGAGGTTTTATTTATAATAAAAAACTGATATCATATTCAATCTTAGTCGGATACTGCGTAAGACCAGTGGGTTTATAATAGACAGTTAGGGAGAAACCATGCTTATATTGACGCGTCGTGTAGGTGAGACTTTAATGAT